>JAAENP010000498.1 GCA_024224155.1 bacterium | reverse complement strand
GTCGGTGCCGCCGCCAAAGCGATGCTGGCCCTCGTACTCGTTGACCTTCCGGGTCAGCAGATCCATGTCCGCCGGAAAGCCCTCGTTCGACTGCATCACCACCTGATAGCCCCAGGTCGTGGGATCACCCTCGCCCAGATCGGCGGCTTTGAGCGAACCGGTGATGGTCCGGCCGCGCCCGGTGGTCCGACTGGGCACGACGATCGCGTCCATCATGGCGCTGGCCTTGGCCTCGCACTCCTGCTTCACGCGAGCGCTGGTCTGAGGCGACAGGATGATGACCTTGTCCCAGGCGTCGTCCTCGGAGAACTTGATATTGGTTCCCGGGAGACCCTCGGTGAATCCACCCTCGGCGTTGTCGATGAAGACAAACGCCATCTGGACCGCGAAACCGACGTCCATCCCCCACGGATCCTCGAGGTTGGCGTTGACCGAAACGTCGACGTTGGCTTTCTTGCCCTTGACGTCTAGGCTCAGGCCCGTGAGATCGAAGGATCCCTTGGTGTAGACCGCGTCGGTCGGGTAGACATAGCCACCCGGTCCGTTGTCGTCGCCGGTCGGATCCTCGAAGGACACCGACTGCGCGACAGCGGTCGAGGCGAGGCTCATGATCGCCAGCGCGGCGATCGCCCCAATTGTGATTGCCCTCTTCAACATAATGCTCCCTCCTTTTCAAAAAGGTACTGGCTTGGTTCTACTAACCCTTGACGGCTCCGGCCGTCAGACCGGATACCAGGTACTTCTGCAAGAACAGAAACAGCAACACCACCGGAATCGCCACGATGATCGAACCGGCGGCAAAATAGCCCCACTGCTGGGAGTAGCCGCCGACAAAGAAGCGCAGGCCGACCGGCGCCGTATACATGGACTCCTGATCCATGAAGGTGGCGGCGATGATGAACTCGTTCCAGCCGGTCATGAACGAGAACAACGCGGTGACCGCTACCGCGGGCTTGGCCAGCGGCAGGATGATGTGCCGGAAGATCTGGCCCGGCGTGGCGCCGTCGATTCGCGCCGACTCTTCGAGGTCGAGTGGAATCGTGTCGAAATAGCCCTTGAGCATCCAGACGCAGAACGGGATCGCGACCGTGGTGTAGACCAGGATCAGGCCGATCCAGCTCGAGCCCAGACCCAGCCAGCCGACGATGATGATGTAGAGCGGAATCAGCATCAGCGTGCCGGGAAACATCTGCGACACCAGAAACGACAGCATGCCGGCGCGCCGGCCCGGGAACCGGAAGCGCGAGAACGCGTAGCCGGCGGTCGTGGCCAGGAAGACACCCACCACGGTGGTTGCCCCGGCGACCACGGCGCTGTTGAGCAGCCAGCGGGCGAAGGGCTGATCGGTCATGACCGATTTGAAGTTGGACCAGGTGATCGTCGCCGGCCAGGGGATCACCGCTCGCAGGCGATCAAAAAACGTGGGATCGGGCGGCACGTCGGCAATCGCCAGGTTCTGCTGCCCGGAGAAGGCGATCGTAACCACCCAGAGCAGCGGATAGATCGTCAGAATGACAAACACCACCAGAAACAGATGGACCGGCAGCTGCGATATCTCGTCGGATCTGCGGCTTCGGCTCATATGCCCTCCGTCGCCTTGGTGACCCGGCTCTGCCAAGTGCCGTACACCAGAAGAATCAGAAAGATGACCACCGAGTACGCGGCCGCGTAGCCGTAGCGGTACTGCTCGAAGGCAATCTTGTAAGCCTCGGTGATCAGGATCTCGGTCGATCCGCCGGGCTCACCCTCCGAGACCAGGTAGATGATGTTGAACATATTGAACGTCCACACCACCGAGATGATGATCGCCGGCACCAGCGCGGGTTTGATCGAAGGCAGAGTGATGGTTTTGAACTGCTGCCAGCGGCTGGCGCCGTCCACCCGCGCCGCCTCGTAGAGGTCGCTCGGAATCGATTGCAGGGCGCCCAGAGAGATCACCATCATGAACGGAAAGCTCAGCCAGCCGTTGGTTGCGAGCACCGTCAGGAACGAAGTGAACGGGCGGTCGAACCACGACAGCGGATCGCCGCCGAACATCTGGACCACCTGATTGATCACACCGAACTGGGAATGGAACATTCCTTTCCAGATCAGCGCGGTGATGTAGTTGGGCACCGCCCAGGGCAGGATCAGGAGAACCCGATAGATCGGCCGCAGCGCGAGCCCCTTCCGATTCAGGAGCAGGGCCAGAAACAGCCCGACCGACACGCCGAGAGCAACGTTGGTCACCGTCCAGATGATGGTGAAGCCCATGGTCCAGTAGAAATTCTGGTAGTTGAAGACCCGGCCTTCTTCGGTGGTCTTGAGAACCTCGAAGTCGGTCAGGATGTCGAGGAAGTTCTTGACTCCGATCCAGATGTCGGTAATCGGCTCGCCGGTGTTGTAGATGTTGGAATTGGTGAACGACAGTCCGATGCCATAGCTGAACGGAAAGAAAACCAGCAGAACCATGGCGCCGATCGCGGGCAGCACGTAGTAGTAGGCCCGACGGTGCCGGGAAAGCGTGGCCGCGGTCTTGGCGGCTCCGCCCAGCCCGACCCACGCCAGGAGAATCAACGACAGCACGCCGAAGGGAGCCGTGAGCTTCCACCACGATTCGCGCTCCCGCTCGAGCGATGCCGCGAGCTCGCTTTCGATCGCCCCGTCGGCGGTGACCACCGCCAACGGCTGGCGGAACTCGTCCACGTCCCAGGCGGCCGGATCCAGCCGCGGCGTCGATTCGAGCCGGGCGACTCCAAAGGCCGCGACCGCGGCGTCCCGTGCTTCGGTCAGGCGGCCGGCGATCGCATTCTCGGTCTCGGTTCTCAGCTCCGTCAGCGAGGCCAGCGTCTGGCTGCCGACGAAAAGGACGCCGAAGAGCACCAGGACGGCCGCCACGGTCAAGGCCATCAAAGGTCGGTTGCGCAAGAGCGGCAGGAGCAGGGCCATGACCACGAGCGGAACGATCAAGCCGAGGAGCGCCGGCATCCATCTCACCGATGCCGGGGCGGCCCCCGGCATGGTCTCGGTCAGGACCGCTCCGGCGATCTTGCCGCCCTCCTCCACCGGCCCGGCGAGAGCCAGGCCGCCTTCGTCTCGCGCCTGAATGTCGATCTCGTCCTTCCAGGAGCGTCCTTCGCTGACGTTGGTCTCGACCGCCGCGCGCAGGCTCTGGCCGAGGTCATAGAGCGGTTTTTCCTCGCGTGCCATTTTGCGCGGCGCGGCGTTGTCGCCGACGTCGCCGGGCGCGTTCGACGCGACCAGCCGGATGCCCTTGAAACGCACGACCCTGGCCACGTTCAGGACCGGGTCGCCGTCGGCATAGCTGGTCACTGCCGCCTGTAGCCCCTCTCCATCAAGGCCGATCTCTTCGGCGAGGTCGGTGACCGCGCTCAAACTGACGGTTGCCGAGCGCGCGGCCTCCATCTCGGCGTTGGCCCGCAGGGCGCTCTTCTGGACCAGCAGGCTTACGACCGTGGTCAGCAACACGGCCGCACCCAGCGCTGTCAACAGGCGTCTCGAGCTGATCTCAGGAAACTTCATTTTCGGTTTGCCTTAACCCTTGGGTCGCTTTGGTTCGCTCTTACTGGCGCAGCGCGGCAATTCGCTTGACCACGTCCTCCTGCGCCTCGGCCATCGCCGACTGAGGTGTCGCGGTTTTCTTGACGATCTTGTTCATCGCCGTTGTCGCCGGTGACCAGACCATGGTCATCTCCGGACGGTTGGGCATCGGAATCGCCACCTCGACCTGCTTGCGGAAGGCCTGCAAGAGCTCGTCGCCGGACACCTCGGCCAACTCGTAGACCCCTTCGTTGGCGGGCGTTTGGCGTCCCTCGACCGCCAGGATCTTGGCGGCCGGAACGTCGGTGACATAGGTCACGAACTCATAGGCCGCGTCTTTGTTCTCCGAAGGCGCGGTGATGTAGACGCCTTCCACCGTCATCCACGGGCGCATCGGGTTGCCGATCTCGACGATCGTCGGCAGGGGCGCGAGGCCGTAGTCGATAGTATCGGCGACCTCGGTCAGGAACCAGGGCCCCGAGAACACGATCGCGGCCTTACCGTCGTTGAACAGCGCCGTGATCAGAGCAGTCGAAGGCTCGGCGGGCAGGATCTGGTCGCGCTCGAACCAACCCATCAGATACTCGAGGGCCTTGACGTTGGCCTCGGTGTTCATGGTCGCCTTGCCGTCGGCGCCGAACACGCCGCCGTCGAAGGCGTTCATCAACGCCGCGTGGTAGTAGAAATCACTGTAGGGGTAGGCCAGCCCGAACCTGCCGACCTCGGCCTGGGTCAGCCCCTTGGCCACCTCGACCAGCTCCTTCGAGGTTGCGGGCGGGCTCGACACCAGCTTCTTGTTGTAGATCTGGGTGATGACCTTGTAGTTGAGCGGCAGACCGTAGACCGTGTCCTGGTAGGTCATCGCTTCCATGGTCGAGGGAATGAAGCGGTCGACCACTTCATCCTCGAGAAAGAAGTCGATGGGCTCGATCGTGT
>JAAENP010000497.1 GCA_024224155.1 bacterium | reverse complement strand
GGCCCTCGGTGGCCTCGAGCCAGCCATCGTCGAGGTCCCGAAGCAGGGCATCCAGAACCGCGGGTGTGCGGTCGAGCACCTGCAGGGCGCTTTCGAGGTCGAAGGGCATCAAACGGAAAGATACCACTGCGCTTCGGCGCTCTGGAGTTTCAGCGCTTCGGCGCCGATCGGTAGAGCCTTCGGCCAGGGGTCAGGCTCAGGGGCGCTCGCCGGGACAGCCTCCAGGGGACGGGGGTTCTGCCGATCGGCCCAAAGTCTCAGTCGACGCCGTTCGTGTCCGGCGGTTCGTCGGCGTCGGACACCTGGAGCGTTCGCAGGTACTCGACCAGGTCATTGATCTTCTCGAGGACCACCTCTTCCTGATTTGCGTCGCGGCCCGCATCCTGAAACGACAGGCCCCAGACCGGCATCTCTCTCGAGCCGTGCCCACGCACGTCCTCGCGACCATCAATCACTTGCCGCAGGCGCTCGACGGGGAAGACGAGATCACCGGAATCGTCCGGCGCGAGAAGATCCGCGAGATCCGCTGGGGGCACGCGCAGGTGGTCGGCAACCGGTCCTTCACCACCGGCATCCAGGCCGTGACAGCTGGCGCAGTGGATCTGGAACAGGAGAGCCCCCCGAGATCGTGCGTCCTCGGCCTCCAGCTGCGGATCCGCGGCCAGCTGGTCACCGTCACTCGCCACGGCCGGCATGACAACGCCAAGAACGGCCGCAAGGCCGATCAGACACCATCGGCTAGTCACAATGGTCAGCTTAGCCGCTTTGCGCCTCGACACAAAACGCTCCGTCGGAGGGCAAGCGGCCCACTCGGGCGGGTGGCATAGCGCCAAGCGGTCGTCTTGACCGCCACGGCTTGCCGACGATAATCTGCCGGTCGGGCTCGCGCCAACAAAAAACCGGGACGAGGAGAAGACGAAATGTCGGATCAGACGAGAAGCGAACAAGTAGACGCGGTACGGCGTAAGCTGCTCAAGTCTTCGATGGTCGCCGGCGGGTTTCTGGCAGCCGGGCACCTTCCCTACAGCAAACCTGCGCTCAAGAGCTTCTTCGGAGTGCGCTCCGCGTGGGCTCAGCCGAGTAGCTTCATGGTCCAGTTCACCGGAGACCTCCCCGACCTCGGTGGCGGCTTCGGCACCGGACAGGATGCGTGGCAGTTCGATACCACCCAACCGAACACGACCCTGACCATCAATGCAATTGTCACCGTGGGCACGGCCAACCAAGAAATCGGCCTCTTCGCGCCCGGTATCCCTGTGTTCGGCGTCAACCTGCTCACCGGCGCACCGGGCGGCTACACCGGGCCGTTCCCGGTTGCCCCCATCGTCGTGGCCGCCGTCGGTACCTACACGTTGGCGATCGAGGACAACTTGATCAACGCGCTTCAGGTTCCGTTCTCGTATCAGCTCGATGTCGCGGCCGACATGCCGATCGTCCCGGGAGCTCAAGTGATCAACGACGGCGTTGAGACCCTGAAGCCGGGCGGCAGCGGCGGATAGCCTACCTGCGGCAACCAACGGTCGAGACCCTACGCTTTGCTCGAGGGCAGGCGGGGCTCGACCGCCAGCGGTCGACCTCGGTTCGTGTAGCGATCCGATTCTGTATGTGAACAGCCGGGTGCGTGCTTCTTGCGAGCGAGGTCCGCCGAGCGAGAAGGAGCGCCGCGTGGGTCTCGGAGGGAGCCTCTCTGCGCTCCCGGAGAGACCGCACCGGCGCGACATTCTCGGTCCTTGAACGCAGGCGGCACCGGCGGCCCTCCATCGGGACTGCTCACGCCGACCGCACTCCTACGGCAACAATATCGGCTCGATGCTCACCGTGAGCTCGCCGTCGACGCCGACCAGGAAGCCGTCCGCAAACACCGCCGCGACCCCGGCCCGGACAATCAGGTGGCCGTTCGGCCCGACGACACCCAGGTTGGGCCCGCCGGTGAACGTGTTGCAGACCACGAACTCTCGGGTCGTGTCCACCGTGTCGTTCTCCAGGGTGAAGAACTCGCCGTCCGGCGCCAGACAGGGCTCACCGGAGCCAACGATCACGAGCGTGGCAACCGCGGCCGGCCCCAAACCCGAAGACGAAGTGAGTTGGCTGGAGATGTTGACGTACGCACCGGGGATGTCGCCGGTGACGTCGACCTGGACCACGCACGTCTCGCCCACACCCAAAGCTCCTCCGGTCAGCGTAATCAGGCTGCTGCCCTCGACCGCTGTCAGGACCCCGCCGGGACAGGTGGTTCCAACATCGGCCGACGGGGCGACGACAATTCCGGCCGGCAGGTCATCGAAGAACGCCAGATCGGTAACCGTGAACGCGCTACCCGAGTTGTCGATGAGGAAGGACAGTGCGCTACGTCCACCGGGCTCGATGAAGTCCGGCAGGAAGACCTTTGTCAGCACCGGGCCCGGATCGACCGAAAGTAGCGCGGTCGCGGGCGATGCCACCGGTACGCCGAGGATCAGCAGATCGCTGGTCGTATTGAGGAAGGTCCCGGCCGGGGCGTCCGCGGGCACCTCGAGGTCGACGCTGAAGGTGCAAGAGCCGCCGGGCAGAAGATTGCCACCGCTCAGCGCCAGCAATGAGGTTCCGCTGATCGTGGAGCCCAGTCCGCACGGGTCC
>JAAENP010000496.1 GCA_024224155.1 bacterium | reverse complement strand
CGCGCTTCGGCTTCGATTCACGGAATCTCATGTCGTTGGGGTGTGATGTCTGAGCCGGTGAGCTCACTCGCCGTGAGAGCACGGCTAGCTCAAGCAGGCGCCGCCGCGAGGAGATCCAGCACGGAGGCCTCGGTCTCTTCTCTCTTGGCCCGCTCGATTCTCGCCTCCGACTCGAACGCTTCGCCCGTCCCCCAGGGGGCTCGGCACGAGCGCTTTTGACAGTGGTACGAAGTCCGCGACCGGTTTGCGCGACGTGGCGCGCAGGCGAGGGCCGACTCTCTGCAGACCTTCTAGCCCGAGCCGGCCCCTGGGGGATGACCCGCTCGAGCGCCCTCAGCCGGGCGAGTTCACGGGAGAACCCTGCTCATGACTGAGAGATACTTCCACCATGCCCTCGACTCCAGCCGAGCGACTGCGCGAGCGCATCCGGCGTGACGGGCCGATTCCGTTCGCCGACGTCATGGAAGAGGCGCTCTACGGCGAGGGCGGTTACTACGCCCGGAACGAGCTGCCGATTGGCGAGGACGGTGACTTCGTCACCGGATCGTCTCATTCGCCGCTCTTCGGCCGAACCACCGCCGAGCTCTTGCGCCGGTTCGACCGGGAGCTCGGCCGGCCGGCGGACTATCTCGAAGCCGGCTACGGCAGCGGCGCTCATCTCAGGGCGGTGATCGAGGCCTCGACGGCGATGGAGAGAGTGCGGCGCTGGCTCGCCTACGATCGGATCGTCCGGGCCGTGCCGAGCGACGTCGAGGTCGCGGAGTCGGTCAAGAGGTGGCCCGAGCGGTCGGTCAGTGGACTGATCTTCTCCTACGAGCTCTTTGACGCCTTGCCGGTGAACCGGTTGATCCGGTCCGGCTCTGAGCTGCGGGAGCTCGGAGTCGTCTTGGGCTCCGAGGGCAAGTTCACATGGTCCGAGATGCCGCTTTCGGATCCGGCCCTCGGGAGTTTGGTTCAGGCCGAGCTCGAGCCCGGCCAGATCGCCGACGTCGCGGACTGGGGCGCGAGCTACCAGGAGCTGGCGAGCCGCCTCGACAGGGGCCTGATCGTTACCTGCGACTACGGCTATCCCCGGGATCGGCTGTTCGATGTTCGGGTCAGGAGGAACGGAACCCTTGCCTGCTACCGTCGCCAGCAGGTGCACCGGGACGCTCTGCGAGAGGTGGGGAGCCAGGATCTGACCGCGCATGTCGACTTCACCGCCCTGATCGAGGCCGGTGAATCCGCGGGTCTCGAGACGATCGTGCTGACTCGTCAAGCCGCCTGGTTGGCCGCGCTGGGTCTTCTCGACGGCATGGGCGAGAGGCCGCCTGCCGAGCGGCTGGCAGCCATGACCCTGCTCGATCTGGACGGCATGGGGGAGGACATCCGGGTCCTGGTCCAGGCCCGGGGGGTGAACGTCGAGGCGCTGGTCGACGTGTCCCTTCTCGGGCCGGGCGGCTAGCGGTATGCGGCGCCCAAGAGGCAGGCATCGGGTAGACGGTCGAGACCCTTCGCTTCGCTCGAGGGCAAGCGGAGCTCGACCGCTATAGAGTTCGATGGCGCGTCGACGGTTCGCGGCTTCGAAGACCAGTCGGGAGGGGAGACGCGGGACGGCCGGCACTGTGTCTGAAGGGCCGGCCGCGTGCCTCTTGCGAGCGAGGTCCTCCGAGCGAGAAGAGCGCACCGGCGGCCTGCTATCGGCACGGATTACGTCAGAGACTCGGACGCCAGACGGCTGTTGAACCGCCTGGGTACCTTAAGTACAATGGCTCGGCTTCCGGGCAAGGTATTTCAATAGCATGGCGACCCCAGCGAGTCGTGTCCGGTCTGCGCACTTTGTCGATGGTCAACTACCTACCTATCCTGGTCTTCATCGTCATTGCGGCGCTGTTTCTCGTGGCGACGCTGATCGCGGCCCGGTTGTTTCGGCACGGTGGTCGCGGCCTGACCAACCGGGAGCCCTACGAGTGCGGCAACGAGGCCGACTCCTTGGCGCACGACCATCGGTTCTCGATTCGGTATTACTTGATAGCCGTCCTGTTCGTCGTGTTCGACGTCGAGACGATCTTTCTTTTTCCGTGGGCAGTGATGTTCGACAAGCTGGCTCTCTTCGGCTTCATCGAGATGATGGTCTTTCTGGGAATACTGGTCATCGGCTACGTGTACGTTTGGAACCGGGGAGCTCTCAATTGGGCGTAAGCGACTCCATCGACTCGAACATTCTCACTACGACCTACGACAAGATCTTCAACTGGGCTCGCCGCTCGGCGATCTGGCCCATGCAGTTCGGCCTGGCCTGCTGTGCCATCGAGATGATGGCGGTGCTCGATCCGCGCCACGATATGTCCCGCTTCGGAGCGGAGGTCTTTCGCGCAAGTCCGCGTCAGAGCGATTTGATGATCGTGGCCGGGACGGTGACCGAGAAGATGGCTCCGATCGTGCGCCGGCTGTGGGACCAGATGCCGGAGCCCAAGTGGGCGATCGCCATGGGAGCGTGCGCCACGTGCGGCGGCCCCTATCGGACCTATGCGGTCACTCAAGGCGTCGACCGAATCATCCCGGTCGATGTCTACGTGCCCGGTTGCCCGCCGAGGCCGGAAGCCCTTCTGTGGGGCCTGCTTCACCTGCAGCGCAAGATCGACCGCATGTCGGTGGTCGAGAACAAGAAGGAACGACTGCTGGTGGGCCAGTCGACCGCATGAGCGAGAACGACGAAAAGAAGCCTCCGGGAGACGAAGGTCCCCCGCTAGCGGGCGGCGACGCCGACGCCGAGGCGCGGGCCAAGGCGGAGGCGGAAGCCAAGAAGAAGGCAGTCGCGGAGGCCAAGGCCAAGGCCGCGGCCGAGGCGAAAGCGAAGAAGGCCGCCGAGGAGGCGGCCAAGCCGGTCTGGGAGCGAGATCCGGCGCCACCGACTCCTGCCGACGCAGCGGAAGACGATTTCGTTCGAGCGCTTTCCGGCGCTCACGACGGAGCGATCGAGAGCGCCACGCAGCGCGGCGATGAGTTGACTCTCGAGATCGCGCGTGACCGTATCGCCGAGATCTGCGCCGGGCTCAAGAAAGAGCACGGCTACGACCTGCTGGTTGACATCTGTGGTGTCGACTATCCCAGTCGCGAGGACGCGAGATTCGAGGTCGTTTACCACGTCTACAGCCTCGAGCAGAACCATAGGCTGCGACTCAAGGTTCGGGCGGCGGAAGGCGAAGAGGTGCCGACCGTTACGACCGTCTGGCGCGGCGCCGATTGGTGCGAGCGGGAGGCCTACGACATGTACGGGATCCGGTTCGCGGGTCATCCCGACATGACGCGCATCCTGCTCTGGGAAGGGTTCCACGGCCACCCCTTGCGCAAAGACTTCCCGATCGAGGGACTCGACACCGGCGCGGCGATCTATCCCGAATACTACGAAGAGGAAGCCGGTCCGGTTGCCGGGACCGGCACGGGCTGGAAGCCGCCCGAGCCACCCGAACCCGAGCCTGAGGCCCCGCAAGGCGACACCGGAGAAGGCACCGCGGAGCCGACTTCCTAGAGAAGCATGGATATCCACGACACTTCCACCGTCGAGCGCGAGACCCTTTTCGGTCTCGAGGAGATGGAGCTCAACTTCGGGCCCCAGCATCCTTCGACGCATGGCGTCCTGAGAATGAAGCTCAAGGTCGACGGTGAGCGCATTGTCGACTGCTACCCGATTATCGGCTACCTCCATCGCGGCACGGAGAAGCTCTTCGAGCTCCACCCTTTCTTTCAGAACGTGCCCCACACGGACCGCATCGACTACGTCGCCGCGGCGACCAACAACCTGGCCTATGTCGGAGCGGTTGAGAAGCTCGTCGGTCTGACTCCGCCGCCGCGGGCGCGCTACATCCGCACGATCCTGGCGGAGCTGCAGCGGATCTCGAGCCACCTTCTGTGGCTGGCGACTCATGCCATCGATATCGGCGCGATGACGCCGTTTTTCTACACCTTCCGTGAACGCGAGATCATCCTGGATCTTTTCGAGGAGTACTGCGGAGCGCGGTTGACGCTCAACTGCATGCGCCCCGGGGGGCAGCCTTACGATCTGACAATCGGCTGGGCGGAGCGCTGCGCCGAGTTCATCGGCACCTTCCCGGAGAAGATCGAAGAGTACGAGGGCCTGCTCACCAACAATCGGATCTGGAAGAAGCGCACGGTCGGGGTAGGGGTCCTGCCGCCGGAGGTAGCGCTCGAGTACGGCGTGACCGGACCCATGCTTCGAGCGAGCGGCATCGATTGGGACCTGCGCAAGGCGAAGCCCTACGAAGCCTACGGTGAGGTCGATTTCGAAGTGCCGGTCTACTACAACTGCGACACCTACGATCGCTACCTGCAACGCATGGACGAGATGCGTGAGAGCACCAAGATTGTCGGGCAATGTCTGGAGAAGCTGCCCGATGGTCCGATCATGGCGAAGAAGCTGCGCGTTCTCAAAGCGCCCAAGGATTGTGAGGCCTATCACTCGATCGAGGGGCCCAAGG
The DNA here is from genome assembly GCA_024224155.1 of bacterium. Lineage (NCBI taxonomy): Bacteria > bacterium. The sequence continues at coordinate 3,205 of JAAENP010000496.1, read as the reverse complement.
GCGAGATCGGTTTCTATATCGTCGGCGATGGCAAGCCGAACCCATACCGGTGTCGAGTTCGTCCACCGTGTTTCATGAATCTCCAGGTGCTGCCGGTTCTTGCCAAGGGGCAGCTCCTGGCGGATATGGTAGCGATCATCGGCACCGTTGACATTGTCCTGGGGGAGATCGATCGCTGATGCTCGGACCCCTGCAACCGGTTCACGACCTGCTCGGTCCGACGCTGTTTTTCTACGCCTTGTCGCCGGCGATCAAGATCGCGGCGGTGGTGTTTGTGGGCGTCCTACCACTGATCAGCTACTTGGTCCTGGCCGAGCGCAAGATCCTGGGCTTCATGCAGGTGAGGCTGGGCCCGAATCGGGTAGGTCCCTGGGGGCTCTTCCAGCCGATTGCCGACATCATGAAGCTCCTGGTCAAAGAGGATGTGATCCCGAATCGAGCGGTCAAGTGGGCGTTCATCCTGGCCCCTTGCCTGGTCGTGGCTCCGGCGCTGGTGATTCTCTCGGTGATTCCGTTCGGGCCGCCCGCGGCCCAAGAGGGCGGGCTGAACTTCATGATCACCGATATCAACGTCGGTGTGCTGTTCGTGGTCGCGCTCGCGACGATCGGAGTCTACGGCTTGATCATCGGAGGCTGGGCTTCGAACTCGAAGTTCTCCCTCCTGGGTGGTCTGCGCTCGGCGGCGCAGATGATCTCCTATGAGGTGCCGCAGGGCTTTGCGATCGTGGGGCCGCTGCTGCTCGCCGGCACGATGTCACTGACCGGCATCGTCGAGGCGCAGCGAGACAGCGGGATGTGGTTCGTTTTTCCGCAGATCTTGGCGTTCTTCATCTATCTGGTCGCCGGCGTCGCGGAATCGAATCGCAATCCGTTCGATCTTCCTGAAGCCGAGTCGGAGTTGGTCGCGGGTTTTCACACCGAATACACAGGCATGCGATTCGCGCTGTTCTTTCTGGGCGAGTACGCCAACATGATTGTCGTCTCGGCGCTTGCGGTCACGCTCTTTTTCGGTGGCTGGCTGCGCCCATTTCCGAACGTCGAGGCGCTGGCCTTCCTGGATCTCGCCTTCTTGCCCGCGGGACTCGTCGGCTTGATCTGGTTCTCGATCAAGCTCGGCGCATTTCTCTTTATGTACATCTGGTTTCGTGGGACCTTCCCCCGCTACCGCTTCGATCAACTCATGGACCTGGGTTGGAAGTGGCTGATCCCGCTTTCGCTCTTCAACGTCTTCGCGACGGGACTGATCAAGATTCTCAGGTAGGACTCAACCGATGAGCGTAGCCAAGGGCTTTCTCGAGCGTTTCATGCTCCTCGACCTTTTTGCGGGGTTGAGCATTACGTTCCGGACCATGTTCAAGAAGAAGGTCACGGTTCAGTATCCGGAGGAGCGTCTGGAGCCGGCTCACCGCTTCCGCGGCATGTTCAGGTTGGACGAGGACCGCTGCATCAAGTGCACGCTGTGCGCTCGCGACTGCCCGATCGACATCATCTATATCGACTGGCATCAGGAGATGAATCCGGCGACGGAGAAGAAGGAGAAGGTTCTCGACCGCTTTGACATCGACGTTCAACGCTGCATGTTCTGCGGCCTGTGCGAAGAAGCCTGTCCCACCGAGCCCAAGTCGATCTGGTTGAGCTCGAAGACCTACGAGCTGGCGTCCTACGAGCGCTGGCAGAACCTCTATGTCGACATCGACGAATTGCAGGAGTGGAAGATAAGGCCGGAATACACCGATGAGGAGGTCACGTGATGAGCGCGGATCGCACCTCATCTAGCCCCGGCTTCGGCTCCTCCCTGCCTGCGGCGTACATCACGTACGCCTCGGTAGGTCGTCGTCGCAGGCGGGCCGATCTGAGGCACGCTTCACGCTCATCATGGTGCTCCGTTGGCACGAAGTGCCTGGCTGTTGGGGAGGTCTCTTGGAGTTCCTGACCGTACACGGGCCGGCGATCCTGTTCTATCTGTTTGCAGCGGTTGCGGTGGTGGCGGCGTGTTTCGTGATCACGATGCGCAACCCGATGTATGGCGCCATCGCCCTGCTGGTGACGTTCTTGAGCCTTGCTTCGCTCTTTCTGCTGCGCCACGCGGAGTTCCTGGCGTTTGTCCAGGTGTTCGTCTACGGCGGCGGCATCATGGTCCTGTTTCTCTTCGTGATCATGTTGGTGAATCTTCATCGGTTGAAGGAGTCACGGCTGTTTGGCCAGAACGCCCCATTGGCGGTGATCGTGGGCCTGCTACTCCTCGGGCTGTTCGGGACCCTCTTCGTCGGCATGGCGTTTGCGCCCACCCAGGCCGCGCCTCCCGCTTTCGTCGAGGTCGACGGAGAGGCCTTGGGGAACTCCCAGGCGGTCGCCTGGAGTCTCTATCGGGACTACCTGTTGCCGTTCGAGATCGTCTCGGTATTCCTGTTGGTGGCCATGATCGGCGCCGTGGTTCTGGGGAGAAAGCAGTAGCGATGCTGGAAATCGGTACGCAGCACTACCTGGTTCTGAGCTTCGTTCTATTCGCGATCGGGGTTACCGGGATTCTCGTGCGACGCAACATGATCACCGTCTTGATGTCGATCGAGCTGGTGCTCAATGCGGCCAACTTGAACTTGATTGCGTTCTCGTTTCAGCACGGCAACCTAACGGGGCAGATCTTCGTGATCTTCACCATTGCGGTGGCCGCCGGTGAGGCGGCTGTGGGCCTCGGGATTCTCCTGGCTCTTTTCAGACTGCGCAGTACGACCCAGCTTGACAGCGCCAGGGAGCTCCTGGGATGAGGGACTGGATCTGGCTCGTTCCCCTGCTGCCGTTCGTCGGAGCGTTTCTCAACGGGGTGGTATTGCGCAATCGGGTCTCGAAGACCGGAGCGACCTGGATCGCCTGCGGATCGGTCGGAGCTGCACTCTTGGTCGCCCTCGGAGTGATCGGTGAGTTTCTGACCAGCGGCCAGGAGGTCTTCGAGAAGATCGTCTATCTGTGGATTCCGGCCGGGTTGCTCGAGATCGCAGGCGCGACCCACGCCGCCGATGCCGCCGATAGCGTCGCCAGACTAGCGGACCTTCAGATTCCGATGGGCTTTCTGCTGGACCCGTTGTCGTCGGTGATGATGTTCGTGGTGACGTTCGTGGGTTTTTGGATCCACGTGTACTCGGTGGGCTACATGGGTCACGAGTCGGGCTACCAGCGTTACTTCGTGTACATGAATCTGTTCATGGGT
>JAAENP010000495.1 GCA_024224155.1 bacterium | reverse complement strand
GTACGACATCAAGAGTCGGGGCGCCGAAGCGTACCTGGAGTTGGCTCGCGAGTTTCTCCGGAGATTGGTATGAGTACCAAACGTCGAGGTCTGGGACGCGGACTGGATGCTCTGCTGGGAGCCGAGCCGAAGGCGCTGGACGAGGCCGCGCCCGCCGCCGGCGTCGGGATATCGGTCGACCAGCTCGAGCCGAATCGCTTTCAGCCACGGAGCGCGTTCGACGACGCGGGTCTCGACGAGCTTGCGGAGTCCATTCGCGCGCAAGGCGTCGTGCAGCCGATCGTCGTCACTCCCAAGGGACCGGATTCCTACACCATCGTCGCGGGCGAACGCCGCTGGCGCGCCGCGCGCCGCGCCGGACTGGAGAAGGTACCGGTCGTCGTGCGGCAGATCGATGACGACCGGCAGTTGCTGGAGCTGGCTCTGGTCGAGAACGTCCAGCGTGCCGATCTGAACGCGATCGAGGAAGCTGAAGCCTATCGCATGCTGGGAGAGAGGTTCGAGCTATCCCAGGAGGAGATCGCCGGCCGCGTCGGCAAGGGACGTACGACGGTCACCAACGCGCTCCGGCTTCTGCGCCTGCCGGAGACGATCCAGGATTTCATCCGTGACGGCAGCTTGACGGCGGGGCAGGCTCGGCCGTTGCTCGCCATCCCAGATCCTTCTCGGCAGATCGAGATCGCCGAACGGGCGATCGCGGAAGGGCTGACGGCGCGCGACCTCGAAGCGCTGGCCGCCAGGCCCAAAGCCGCCGCCAGAGCCAGGAAGAGGAGAAAGGAGCTCGACGTCCATACCCGAGCTGCCATGGAGCGACTGACTCAGGATCTCCAGACCAAGGTCGAGATCGCTCTGAAGAAGCGTGGCGGCACCATCCGGATCCACTTCCACTCCGAGGAAGAGCTGATTCGCCTCTACGACCGACTGATGCAGAGGAAGAAATGATGTTCAAGAGCTCCGGTTCCCAGGGAGATCTCAACGGCTTTCTCGACGCTGGCAGCCACATGACGGGAGAGCTGCATTTCGAAGACACGTTCAGGATCGACGGCAAGTTTACCGGGACGATCGTTTCCGATGGCGACCTGATCGTCGGCGACCGCGGTGACGTCGATGGCGAGATTCGGGTCTGTCGAGTCTTTGTCTCCGGAACCGTCCGCGGTGCCTTGCGGGCGTCTGAGCGCGTCGAGGTCACCGCGGCGGGCAAGGTCCTGGCCGACGTTCACACGCCCTCGCTGACCATCGACGACGGTGCCTTCTTCGAAGGTCGATGCTCGATGGAACGTGGCCCGGCGGCGGAGGGTGACCGCAAGAAAGTGGCGCAGATGCCGCTGGCGAACCGGATCAAACCGCGGCTCTGAAGCGTCAGTGAACCACGATCGTCTCTCCGCGATCGGCCAAGGCTTCGTAGGAGGGCAGGAAGGTCAGGGGCTGTCGGGCCAGGAAGCCGGTCTCGAAGGCGGGAGTCAAGACGGCGCCGTCCAGGTCGCGGGCGATCGGAAATCCCAGGCCGTAGAGTAGCGTCGGCACCAGGTCGACGAGCTCCGCCGGCCGGAACAGCGCGGCGGGCTGGATGCCTTCACCCAGGAACATCAGGACGCCATC
>JAAENP010000494.1 GCA_024224155.1 bacterium | reverse complement strand
GATCGCGAACGCGAAGGGCACCGAGAACCCGACGTAGCCCATGTAGAGCGTCGGAGGGTGGAAGACGAGTCCCGGATCCTGAAGCAACGGGTTCAGGTCGCGGCCGTCGGGGGGCGGCGGAAGGATCAAGGTGAAAGGGCTGGACAGGAACAGAATCAGGATCAGAAACCCGACCTGGATCAGGGCCAGCGTCGCCATGACGTAGGGCATCGAATGGGGGTGGCTGCGCCGGTGGAGAAAGGCGCACAACGCGGCGAACAGCGTCAGATACCACAGCCACAGCATCAGCGAGCCTTCGTGCCCGCCCCAGAGCGCCGTCAGCCGATAGAGAAGCGGCAGGCGGCTGTTCGAGTTCTCGGCGACGTAGAGGACGGAAAAGTCGCTGGAGACGAAGGCCCCGACGATGGTCAGGCAAGCCAGTGTAATCAGAGCAAAGTTGGCATAGAGGCCCTGGCGCGCCACCTCGACGAAGGCAGGACGTCCGGCCCGCGCGCCATAGACCGCGCAGGGCCCCACCATGAACCCGAGCACCAGAGCCAGCGCGGTCGCGGCCATGCCTAGCTGGATGCCGCTGTCGTCCATTCCTCACGTACCTTCGCGCTGCGGGACGAGGCCGGCCTCGAGATGCCTCTTGCGCTTGGCGCAGGCGTCCTCGACCGCGGCGGCTAGTCTGCTCACTCCTCCGCGGATCTGGCTCTCCGAGAGAGAGGAGTAGCCGAACATGAGAACACGCTCGGCGTAGTTGCTGCCGTCGAACTCCCAGGCGCCGCCGTCCGAGAAGGCGTAGACTCCAACCCCGCGTTGTCTTGCGAGTTCCTCAACTTGAACCGCCGTCGGAAAGTGCCGCGGCAAGTGCCAGACCAGATGCATGCCGCCTTCGAGTCCGCGCAGGTCGACGTCACCGAAATGCCGACGCAAGGTCTCCACTAGGGCGTCGCGCCGGTCCATGTAAGTTTGCCGGATGCGCCGCAGGTGACCGTCGAAGCCACCGCTGGCGATGAACTCGGCGAGCGTCGCCTGCTCCAACCACGGGTTGCCGTTGTCGAGAAGCGTCTTGCACCGAGCCGCCGGCTCGGCCAATTCGCGCGGCACGACGAGGTAGCCGATCCGAATCCCGGCACCGAGCGACTTGGAGAAGGTACCCAGATATATGGTGCAACCGTGGCGGTCTAGCCCCTTGAGCGCGGTCAGAGGCG
>JAAENP010000493.1 GCA_024224155.1 bacterium | reverse complement strand
CAAGGCCAGGAGCTGGTCCCAGCTCAGCACTCCCTCGATATCGGCCTCGCCTTCCATCAATACGATGCCGCGGAGCCCGGGCAGGCGATCGCGGATCGCCAAGAACTTCTCGAGCTGCTGGGCGTTTTCGACCACGGCCACTGCCGCCTCGGAGTGCTCGGCGATGTAGTGGCACTGCTCGGCCGTAGAGGTCGTATAGATCCCCGCGGGCATACCACCGGCGGCGATCGCCGCCAGATCCGAGATCACCCACTCGGGGCGATTGAAGCCGAGAATCGCGACCGCCTGGCCGCTGCGATGCCCCAACGCCAGGAAGCCGCGCGCCGCGCGGCTTACCAGATCCGAGAACTGCGCCCAGGAGATCGCTTGCCAAACGCCGTCGCGCTTGAAACGCAAGGCGGGAGCATCGCCGCGGGCACGGGCGATCTGTTCAAAACGCCTGGGTACGGTCGTCTTCACGACACTTCTCGATTCCTGGTTCGGCCTTGGACGGACGTTAGTCTACTCCGACTTCACCCGATCGCTCAAAACCGACAGATACTCGGCCCAGGCACCCACCTCGTCCTTGTTGCGCTTGGCCATCACCCGGGCGATCTGCGCAATGTGGCCCAGGTCGTGGGTCACCCAGGTGGCCAGAAGCTGTGCCAGGGTCACACCACCGAGCTCGGGATGGGTGCCGCGCAGCTCGAGCTCGCGCTCTCCCAAGCCCAGCTCGCGCAAGGCTTCGAGGTTCTCCCGGCGCAGCCGGTGGAACTCGGCCAGCAGATCGGCCATCGATTTGCCACGGCTCGCCTCGAACTGCGCGAACCGATCGAACGGGTCGAACGGCTTCGAGGTTCCATGCTCGAGGATTCTGCGCGCGCGGGTGAGCCAATCGGTGCGCTCACCGTGAATCAGATGACCGACGATGTCGAACGGGCTCCAGGTCTTCGGGCCCTCGGTGGCCTCGAGCCAGCCATCGTCGAGGTCCCGAAGCAGGGCATCCAGAACCGCGGGTGTGCGGTCGAGCACCTGCAGGGCGCTTTCGAGGTCGAAGGGCATCAAACGGAAAGATACCACTGCGCTTCGGCGCT
>JAAENP010000492.1 GCA_024224155.1 bacterium | reverse complement strand
GGCCACACCGACCTGCGTTACCGTCGCGTCGAAGGTTCTCCCCGGAAGCGCGTCGAACCGGACACTCACCCGGTCTCCCCGGCTTATCTCTCCAATAAGGCTTTCGGGAACCGCTATGATGACTTGAGGCCGTAGGCCGGCGGTGAGAAGCGCAATTTCATCTCCCGCTTCCACGTTCTCGTTGACTTCCGCCGGGACCGACGCGATCGAGCCGGCTTCCGGGGCCCGAAGCCGGGTGTAGGAAAGCTGCGACCTCGCTTGTTCCAGCCGTTTCACCGACGCATCGATTTGAGCCCGCGCGGACTCGGCGGCGGCACGGCCGGCGTCCAGATCCGCCTTGGCAGCGTTGCGGTTCTCGTAAAGACCTCGCACCCGCTCGTAGTCGGCCTTGGCCCTGCGGGCCTGGGCTTCGGATTGAACCAGGGAGGCTTCGGCTTCCTGAACTTGAAGCTCGAAGTCGGTGGAATCGAGCTCCGCGATGAGCTGTCCTTCCTCGACCCGGTCTCCTCGAACCACCAGAATCCGACGGATGTTTCCTCCCACTCGAAAGCTCAAACGGGTCTCGACATCCGCCTTCGCCGATCCGGAAAACGTGCGCTCCCGGCCGGCGCCGGTGGAGAAAACCTCGAGATAACGCACCGGGCGGATCGGAGGCGGCGGCGGCTCTTTGCGCTCACCGCAAGAGGCAGCAACTCCGGCGAGGCAGACAACGACGAGGACATCTCGAATGCCTGAATCGTAATCCATGTCATTCGTCCCTTCTCGGCGGCGTGGCACCGAGCTCTCTGTAATAAGCATCGGCCCGTTCGAAGAGCCGCTCGCGCTCTTCGGGCTCGGCGAGAGAATAAAACCGACCCACCGAGCGCTCGACTCTCATGAAGGCGATGAGAAAGTCGTAAACCGCATTGGCCGCCGCTTCATCGGCGACCAGTGACGCATTCTGGGCATCCAGCAGATCGATGATCGAGACGGCCCCACGAGAGTAAGAGTCGGTCACCAGATTCAAATTGTTTCGGGCCGCATCGGCCGCCTGCTGCGCCAGAGCAATACCTGCGAAAGAGGCGCCGGCGGCGTGCATCGCTGAACGGATGCGTTGCTCGATGCGCTCCGCGGTCGCGGCACGATCGAAACGCAGGCCTGAGAGCTCCTCGATGTCCTGATCTCTCACCGCCGGTCTTTCCCCGCTGGTAAAGAGCGGCAGCGAGACATCGAATGCCAGCGTCCAGTTGATATCACCGAGAGGCTCGAGGGTGACGGCGGGGCAGAGCTCGGATCGAATGCCTCGGCACGAGCGGGTCCCTCCGTAGAACGGTCTTTCCACCGAGCCTTGAAAAAAGACATCCGGTGCAAAAAAAGCTCGGCGTGAGGCAACCAGGCTCCTTTCTTGGGCCTCAATGGCGGCATCGAACGCTTGAAGCTCCGGGGAGTTTTCGAATCCCTCCTGAACCATGAAATCGCGAAAGATGTCGAAGTGCCAGTTATCGGAGGCGTAGGGTCGGAACTCGCTGTCGATGATCTCCATGATCGGGTCCCCGAGATCGATTTCCTCGGTGAGGAAAGCTTCTTCGAGCGGGCGATGAAGGATACGGTTCAAAGCGATCTCGGCTTGATTGCGCACCGCACCGGCGGTGATGATCTCGCTCCGATTCGCCGCAATCTCGCTTTCCCACCGGTAAACCTCGGAGGGACTGGCGGCGCCGATAGATTCTCGGACCCTGGCACGGTCCAAGTTGGACCGAGTGAGCTCGAGATTGTTCCGGAGGATGCGCTCGGTGGTTTTGGTCCGGAGCACGTTGAGG
>JAAENP010000491.1 GCA_024224155.1 bacterium | reverse complement strand
CCTGCCGCGAGGAACTCGACCGGCTGAGCGCCTCAACGCTCGGCCAGAGCCGACTAACGATTCGGCGGTCACTTCAGTCACCCACCAGCGGCGCCGGATTCCCGGAGCACGTTAGCTCAGGGCGGGCGCCAGGGCCTGGTCGAGAACTGGACCAGCGGAGACATGGCGTTCAACCAGAATCGGTCGCTGAGAGATGATATCCTCGACCGTCGGAAGCCGTCCTTGGCAACATCGAGATGGCCCGATCCTCAACGCCAAGACACCTTTGAGGCGCGATCGATGACTGCCGCCAAAACGCTCAATGTGCTGCTGGTCGAAGATGACGAGGGGATTGCGGCGCTGGAGAGCGCGACGCTCGAACGGCACGGTTTCCGGGTCAAGCTAGCCGCGATCGGCCAGCGGGCGCTCGAGTGCCTCGAGGAGTACGAGCGACTGGCGTTGGTAGTTCTCGACTACAAGCTGCCCGATATGACCGGTGCCGACATCGTCGCGGCGCTCGGCGACCGCCTCGCCACGTTGCCGGTGGTCATGGTCACCGGCTATCCCGATCCGGTCGTCGAAGAGCGGATGCGAGCTGCCGGTGTGTTCGATTACATCATCAAAGACACGGAT
>JAAENP010000490.1 GCA_024224155.1 bacterium | reverse complement strand
TTGGTTCGTCCGGCCAAGGGCCAGCTCGGTGTCGATCAAGGCCGGGAGAAATCGGGCGCGAGCAAGCGGTCCCAGGCTCTCTTGACCGAGTACGTCTCGCAACAGCTGTTCAGCCGCCTCAGCGTTGCCCTCGCGCAACCGGAGCTCGGCCATGCCCGGCAGAGCTGTGAACCCGTGCTCGTGGGCGGATCGGAAATGCTCCTCTGCCTCCGGGAGTCTGCCCGCTCGCAATTCGACCTCGCCGACCTGGTAGAGCGCTGCTCCGACTATCGGTGTGAATCCGGTTAGCTCCTGGACGGCACGACTCAACTCGGTGGTGGCCTCGTCCCATTCGCCGCGGAGCCATTTCAACTCCGCCCGGAAGATCCGACACACGCCCGGGTAGGCCGAGTCGGAGTGCTGCTCGCACCACGCCTGGGCGGCGTCGCTCCACTCGGCGGCTCGCTGGTAATCGGCCACCTGGTCACATACGGCGAGCATGTTGCAGTAGCTCCTACCAGTCACCATGGGATTGAGTTCGCCGGCGACGGCGGCCACCATCGCCTCGTCGACCAGGCGCATCCCTTCGTCAATCCGGCCCAGCGCCACGAGGAACCTGCCCTTGTCCTGCAGCCCAAGCGCCTCGAGGCTGCGATTACCCAGCTCCGAACCGATTGCTATTACCTGATCTGCCAGCGCCAGCGCCTTCTCTGGCTCGCCTTCCGACTCGAACGCCGCAACGCACTTCCAGCGCAACACGTAACCTTGAGCCTCGGTGCCGGGCGCATCGGCGACCAGGCGCTCTGCTCGAGCGATCCACGCGTTGGAGACTGACTTTGCCAGGCGATACTTGTACGACTCCCCGAGCGCTAAGGCGATAAGAGCGCCGGCTTGATTCTTCCCCTCTCGAACGTATGCACCGTACGCCTTTTCGCGCACGGAAATCCCCTCGTCGCTGCGACCTGTCCAAAAGGCGGCGTCGCCAAGCCGCTCTAGGTCTTCAGCATCGAGTTCGATCGTTGCAGCCGCCGCGATGAACGCCTGGTAAGCCGGCTCCCAGTTCTGCATGGCGTGTGCCTGTCTGCCTTCGGAAAGCAGTTCGGCTGCATGCTGGATGGGACTCTCTGATCGGAGAGGAGGGAAATCTCTCGGCAGGTCGGGATGGAGCACCTGGTAGACGTGCTCGGGTCTCTCCAGGTCCTTGAGTTCATGAGCGCCCAGGTCCTCGAACTCCACTCCGGCTGGGTGATCGTCCTGGACGAGCTGGATAAGATCG
>JAAENP010000489.1 GCA_024224155.1 bacterium | reverse complement strand
TCATCCAGCCGCCGCATCGGCGGGCGCGACGTCGACGTTCTTCTCGATGAACTTCTCGAACGCCGCCTTGGGCATCGCGCCCATCATCCGGTCCGCGACCTCGCCGCCCTTGAACAGCACGAAGGTCGGGATGCTCTGGACTCCGAACTTCATCGACAGCTCCTGGTTCTGATCGACGTTCAGCTTGCCGATTCGGACCTTGCCCTGCAGCTCGTCGGCCAGCTCGTCGAGTACCGGCGCCACCATGCGGCAGGGCCCGCACCACTCGGCCCAGAAATCGACCAGCAGGGGCCGCTCGTCATCGATCTCGCTCTGGAAGTTGTCCGCTGTGAGCTCGATGATGTTGTCGTTGGCCATGGCTTCAGCTCCTTGTGGTATCGGGTAGGGGCGAGGCCTGCCTCGCCCGCGGGTTCGTTCCTCTCGCTCTCTTGGATGATCGATGTTGCCGCCGGTTACAGCCGCATCATACGACTATCCGCTCCTCTCTTCCAGACGCCGGCGGGCGGCGAAATATTCTCGGGTGGCTTCGACGTCCCGGCCGATCTGGGCCGACAGGTCCATGACGGTCGAGAAGATCCGCTCTTCGCGCAGGCGTTTGTAGAACTCGATCTCGACCCGCTCGCCGTAGACGTCGGAGTCGAAGTCCAGGACGTGGC
>JAAENP010000488.1 GCA_024224155.1 bacterium | reverse complement strand
TGCTCGAGGAAGCGCCCGACAATGCTGACGACCGACACGGTTTCAGAGATGCCCGGCAGGCCGGGACGCAGCCGGCAGCTGTCCCGCACGATCAGCTCGACCTTGACACCGGCGCGCGAGGCGCGATAGAGCGCTTCGGTAATATCGGCATCCTCGAGCGCGTTGGTTTTGAACCGGATCAGTCCCGGCGATGCCTTGGAATGACCCTCGATCTCGCGCTCGATCTTGCTGAGCAAGGCCTTCTTGAGGAACTTCGGCGCGGTCAGCAACCGGCGGTAGCGCCGGGACGGCTTGCAGCCGCTGGTCAGGTAGTTGAACAGCTCCGTCAGGTCGCTGCCGATGTCGTCGTCGCAGGTCAGGAGGCCGAGGTCCGAATAGATCCTCGCCGTCCCGGCATGGTAGTTGCCGGTGCCGATGTGGGCGTAACGCCTGAGCCCGTTGAAGTCCTGGCGGACCACTAGGATCACCTTCGAGTGGGTCTTGAGGCCGAGCACGCCATAGGTCACGTGAATACCGGCGTCCTCCAGCCGGCTGGCCCAGCGGATGTTCGCCGCCTCGTCGAAGCGCGCCTTGAGCTCGACCGCAACCGCAACCTGCTTGCCGTTCCGCACCGCATCCAGAAGGTACTCGATGATCTCGGTGTCGGCCGAGGTCCGGTAGAGCGTCATCTTGATCGCCCGCACCTTGGGATCCCTGCTCGCCTCGCGGACGAAGCGCTCGACCGAGGTGGTGAAGGACTCGTAGGGATGGTGCAGCAGGATCGGGCCGGATTCACGGATCAGATGGAAGATGCTCCGGTTGTCCTGCAGCTTGACGTTGGTGATCGGGTGGTGATCGGGGTCGTGCAGCTCGGGGATGCCGAGGCCGGCGAGCTCCATCAGGTCCTTGATGCCGAGCAGGATCTCGGACTGAAAGACGTCCATGTCCTCGTCCAGGCCGAGCTCGGCGGCGAGCATGCCGCGGCGCACCGGGTCCATGCCGTTGTGGATCTCCAGGCGGACGAAGGGCGCGAACTTCCTGTCGCGCAGCTCGGTCTCGATCAGGTTCAGCAGATCCTCGGCTTCCTCCTCGTCCCGCTCGGTATTGGCATTCCGCGTGACCCGGAAGATCT
>JAAENP010000487.1 GCA_024224155.1 bacterium | reverse complement strand
GGTCGAGCGGCTGGCACGGAAGGTCCGCTCGCTCAAGATCGGTGACGGCATGGATCGCGACAACGAAATGGGACCGCTGATCACCCGCGAGCACCGGGCAAGAGTCGAGAGCTACATCGGGCGTGGCGTCGAGGAAGGGGCCGAGCTGGTCGTCGACGGCCGCGAGCTGCGGCCTCGCGGAACGGAGTCCGGCGGATTTTTTCTCGGCGGCACACTCTTCGACCGGGTGACCCGGTCGATGGCCATCTACCGCGACGAGATCTTCGGGCCGGTGCTGCCGGTGGTCCGGGTCGCCGACTTCGAGCAGGCGCTCGATCTGGTCAACCGGCACGAGTACGGAAACGGCACGGCGATCTTCACCCGCGACGGCGACGTGGCGCGTACCTTCGCCAACCGGGTGAAGGCTGGCATGGTCGGGCTCAATATCGCCATCCCGGTTCCGCTGGCCTTTCACAGCTTCGGCGGTTGGAAGCGCTCACTCTTCGGCAGTCACAATATCTATGGCCCGGAGGGCGTCCGTTTCTTCACCCGGGTCAAGACCATGACGTCGCGGTGGCCGAGCGGTGTGCGCACCGGGCCGAACCTCGACTTCCCGTCATCGTCCTAGACCATCAGCAAGCGAGGACTCAAGATCATGGAAACCACGATGACCTTACCCAAAATGCCGCCTTGTGATTACGCTCCGCCACCCTACGAGGGCCCGAGCCGGGACGAGATCATGGCCGACCGGCGACGCTACTGCCACCCGGCGATCTTCACGCTGTATCGCGAGCCCCTGCTGATCGTCGACGGGCACATGCAGTACCTCTTCGACGAGAAGGGCCGGCGCTACCTCGACCTGCTGGCCGGCATCGCCACCGTCTCGTGCGGTCACTGCCATCCGAAGATCACCGAGCGGGTCAAGGCCCAGATCGACCGGCTGCAACACGCGAGCACGATCTACGCCCATCCCAACTTCGCCGAGCTGGGCCGGAAGCTGGCGGCGAAGATGCCGGAGGGGCTGGACGTCACCTACTTCACCAGCTCGGGGAGCGAGGCCAACGAGCTGGCGATCGCGATGGCGCGTCTCTACACCGGCAACGAGGACATCGTCGCAGTGCGCAACGCCTACCACGGCGGCACCGCGACCCCGATGAGCCTCACCTCGCACAGCACCTGGAAGTTCCCGCTTCCAGGCGTCGGCAAGGTCCACCACGCGGCCTGCCCCGACCCCTACCGCAGCCCGTTCAAAGGCAGTCCGGAGGAGATCGCCGAGCACAGCGCCGAGGACATCCGCG
>JAAENP010000486.1 GCA_024224155.1 bacterium | reverse complement strand
CACCCTAGCCCTCTCCCCCCGCAGACGGGGGGAGAGGGGACCAGAACCCTGATCATCAGCGCGTGCCACCGCCGTTCTCCTTGTCGCGCAGCATCGGGTTCGGCTCCTCTTTGATCTTGAACAGCTGGAACCGCGACTTGACCACCTCGGGCGGGAAGTGGTTGTTGGTGCGGTCGGCATCGGCGATCGACAGATGGGGATCGAGGACGATCTTGACGATCTCTTTCTCGGTGATGAACAGCTTCGAGACCTTCTTCGCGTTGTGGCGCCAGATCTCGGCGGGAATGGTCAGCTTGCGGGCGCTGCCGTCGCCGTAGGTGATCTCGAGCGGCAGGGGCATCGGCAGACCGCCGACATTCAAGAAATCCACCACGTAGAACTTCTCGCCGGTCGCCAGCAGCACTTTTTCCCGGTCTTCCAGGTCCTCCAAGAACTTGCGGTACTGAGCATAGTCGTAGGGCGTGACGTCGAATTCGTCGTAACTGTTGTAGAAATCCGCCAGCTCGGGGTATCGATCGAGACGGCGCTCGAGGCCGGCGTTTCCCAGCTCGGTGAGGGTCTCGGGCTCGGCCTCGTCTTCGGCCCGCAGGCGTGGCTTCTCGACGTCCGGATCGCGGCTGTCGAGCTGGTAGAGGGTCACTTTGTCGATCGCGACGTCGACGTGATCGGTGCCGTAGAACCAGCCGCGCCAGAACCAGTCGAGGTCGATCCCGGAGGCGTCTTCCAGCGAGCGGAAGAGGTCCGCCGGCTCCGGCCGTTTGAACATCCAGCGCCGGGCGTACTCGCGGAACGCGTGGTCGAAGAGCTCGCGCCCGAGGATGCTCTCGCGCAGGATGTTGAGCGCCGTCGCCGGCTTGGCGTAGGCGTTGTTGCCGAATTGCAGCAGCGACTCCGAGTTGGTCATGATCGGCACTCTGCGGTCGCTCACCATATAGGGCACGAT
>JAAENP010000485.1 GCA_024224155.1 bacterium | reverse complement strand
CACTACGTCGTCGAGATGCAGGTGCTGAACGTCGAGGGTTTCGAGAAGCGGGTCGTCTACAACGTCTCCAAGGCCCATGTCACCCAGCTGCGCACCGGTGAGGACTATCCGCAGCTCGACGACGTCGTCGGGGTGACGATCTGCGACTTCCTGCTGTGGCCCGAGCCGCCGCAGGAGGGCGGCCCCAGGGTGCCGATGCTGAGTCGCTGGCGCATGCAGGAACAGCACACTGGCGCTCGCGCCCTGAATCAGGTGCAGTACGTCTTTCTCGAGCTGCCCAAGTATCAGGCGGGGAACGAGCCGGAGGGGCTGATCGACCGCTGGGCCTACTTCTTCCGCGAAGCGGAGAACCTCGAGGTGGTGCCGCCGGTGCTCGCCAGCGGGCCGTTCCGTGAGGCGCTCGAGGTCGCGCGCATGGCCAACTTCACGGCCGAGGATCTGGAGCTCTACGATCGCTCCAAGATCGCCGAACAGGACGCCCGTGGCGCGCTGAGCATCGCCGAGCGGCACGGCCACCAGGCCGGCCTGACCGAGGGGCTGCGCCGGGCGGTTCGCGCCCTGTGCGGCGCCTTCGAGATCGAGCTCGACGCGGAGCGCGAGTCCGCACTCTCGGCGATGGGGGTACCGGAGATCGAGGCACTCCAGGAGCGTTTGCTCCGAGAGCGAAGCTGGAGCTGACGGCACCGCCGGCCGGCCCAAGCGTAGGGCCGCCGTCCCCAGGGGATGCCGGTGACCCAGGCGGGGCGGAATCAACGCTCGACGCCGCTCAGGGTCCGGAGGGCGGCATCTCGTAGCCGGCCAGCTTGTCGACGTCGATGATCAGACTTCGACAGCCGCCGCTTGGTGCCGTCGGCCCACTTCAGGAGGCGCGCCATTTCCGACCTGCGGCCGACGAACAGCTCCGGATCGCCGATCTCCTCGGCCAGGGCGTAGGTAAGGTCCACCATCCGACGTCTCCGCTGGCAAATCAGCCATATCAGCGTAGCACAGCCAGCGCCTCGGGAAGTCGCCCGGCGCCTCCAGGATGCCGCCGAGGCCGAAGGGCTGGCAGTGTTCGACCCGGTACGGTAGGCGAAGGGAGCTCCGGGCCCGCCAGGACCGCATCGGCGACGCCGATGTCCGCTGGCTCGCGCCTGGGCCTGCCCCGGTTCGGTGGACAGTTTACACTTTGGGGATTTCAGACATGATCTCTCTCAATAAGAGGAGGAGGAGTCTGGGATTGGGGCGGAATTTTCAACAACATATCCGCAGGTTTTCCACCGGTTTTCCACAGTTCTTTCCGCAGCTCACTTTCAGCGGCTAGTTCGAACCGCAGTGGACTCAGGTATCCCAGGGCTGAGTGACGGCGACGACGGTTGTACCAGCTTTCGATGAACTCGAAGACCGCACGGCGTGCCTCGGCGTGGTTGCGGAACGTGGACCGATCCAACAGCTCACACTCCAAGGTGGCGAAGAAGCTCTCGCACATGGCGTTGTCGTAGCAGTCGCCGACGGAGCCCATCGAGGGCCGCACCCCGAGCTTCTCGCAGCGATCTCCGAAGTCGAGCGAGGTGTACTGCGAACCCTGGTCGGAGTGATGGATCACCCCGACAGGGCGGCGTTGATCGATGGCCATGTTCAGCGCTTCGAGGATCAACTCCGTCCGCAGATGGGGGCGCATGCACCATCCTACGATCCGACGGCTCCAAACACCCAGAACGACGGCCAGGTACAAGAAGCCGGCCCACGTCGGGATATAGGTGATGTCGGCGACCCAGAGCTGGCTCGGGCCGTCCGCGCAGAAGTTCCGATCGACCAGGTCCGGCGCCGGCCGGGAACCATCTCGCACCGTCGTCCAGGCCCGCTTGCGACGACAAACGCCTCGCAAGCCTTCGACTTTCATCAGACGAGCGACTCGCTTGCGGCCGATGTGCTCGCCATCTTCCTCCAGATCGGCATGAATCCGAGGAGATCCGTAGGTCCCTCGAGACTCGGCATGGAACCGGCGGATCTTGGCCCGCAGTTGGTCATTCTTCTGCGCACGAGCCGATGGCTCTCGGTGGCGCCACGCATAGTAGCCGCTGGTGGAGATCTCCAGCACCCGGCACATCGTGACGACCGCATGATCGGCCCGGTTCGCACTCACGAATTCGAACCCCGCGACGGGATCGATCCGGTCTCCTGCGCGAACCAGGCCGCGGCTTTTTTCAGGATCTCTCGCTCTTCGCGCAGCCGCCGGTTCTCCCGGCGCAGCCGACGCAGCTCCTCGCGCTCAGCGGTGGTCGGGCCATCTTGGCGACGGCCCTCATCTCGATCCGCCTGAGCGACCCAGTTCCGGATCGTCTGCGCGGACGGCTCGTACTCCTTCGACAGCGCCTCCGGAGTACGACCCGAGCGAGCCAGCTGAACCAGCTCTTCTCGGAACTCGCGCGGGTATGGGGGACGGGATCTTGGCATCGTGTGACCTCCTTTGCTCGCAAGAGCATATGTGTCCACGAAACCGGGGCAACTTCACTTTCACGTTGAGCGGGTCGCAGGTCGTCCATTCGAACCATCATGCCAACCAACCGGTCGCCGAATGGGCCGGGAACTCGTTCACGGATAGCGAAGACTTCTGCGATCAAGGTTGCGATTGCGGTGTCGTGATCTGCGTTCTCCCATCCAGCGAGAATCCTGCCCATTAGCGCGGTCGCCCCCGGATCAGGCGTCCAGGGACAGCACGAAGATGCCTGGCCGTTGGCGCTGGCGATCCAGGATGAGCGCATGGCCGACGGCGCTTGACGAAGTCTCGGTGACGGAAAGGCGGTGGTCCGGATGGCAGAATCCAAGGTCCAACTCGGAACGTTCGAAGAACTGATCGACATCACGCAGGACGCCATGAGACCGGTGGCGGAGCGCCTGCGAGAGATCATCCTCGGCATTCACCCCGAGGCCTGCGAGGTCGTGCGGCTCGGTGACCGCGCGGCGACCTATGGCGTCGGCCCCAAGAAGGCCAAAGAACTAGTTGCAGCTGGAATTACCAGCATTGAAGAGCTACAGAAACAACCCGAACTTCTAAATGACAAACAGAAAATTGGTCTAAAATATTAT
>JAAENP010000484.1 GCA_024224155.1 bacterium | reverse complement strand
CGATCTTCGGCGACTTTCCCGGCTCGGCTCAGGCCGTGGCCGCCTACGGCCTGTGGGCCCAGGCGGTCGAAGCCGAGGACCAAGGGCACCTGGCGAAGCTCACCGCGGCTTGCCGCACCGCCCTCGGGCGGCTGCACAACGCACCATGAACAGTGAAGATGAGCCCGCGGCGCCAGGATCCCACCCACCAGCGCTGCCCTTCCTTGGGCCACTGCTACCGAGGCGCCCACCGCCGCCACCGACGCGACGGACCACAATACTCGCGTGCCAGGCGCTCATCGAGCAGCTGTTCGCTGAGCACCGCCGGAGCTCAGTTCATGGTCTGGATCGGTTCAGATCATGCGCAGCGGTCGTTCAAGACGCCACCGGTCAGACCGTATCCTCAACTGAAGCCGCGGGAGTCGCGTCAGGGGTCGAGGCTCGGCCACAGCCGCGAGTCGACGCCCGGCCCACCCATACATGGGTGAAGTGGGCTGACGCTCGCTGGAGCCGGCATCACTGGCGCCGTGGAGACCTTAGGGGATCCGGATCTGCTCGAGGGCTGTGCTCTGCGTCCGAACCCTGAAAGGGTTCCATACATTTGGCTCCGCGACGAGGTATACAACCCTTTCAGGGTCGTATGAAACTGGGCGGAACCGGCCATTCTTGACTGCTGCGGGGCGCCGCCTAACTCCTTGATTCCTCAGTGCTTACCCCATCATACCATCGTCGGGGAGTAGCGTATCACAGCGCCTCCGAGGCGTGTCAAGGGGGAATGTCGGGGAAGCACTGGACAACACTCCCTCACGGTCGACAATAGTCGCCAACACTCGGGCCGCCAACCGTCAAGATAGCGTCGACTACGATACAGCAGCGCTGCTAATCCACTGGCCGGCAAACCAGTGCGCCGAGCGCAGGGACCTGAAAGGGCCAGAGTCACCAGTTTCTAGGACCGGATGAGCCCGCCGTTTTGCCTCCAACGATTCACCCCTAACTCCGGTGACAGCACAACTACGACGGAGTCTTTAGTGGCTTACGGCTCAACAACTTCGAAAAAACGAGGCAGCGTCATGCCGCGATCCTCGTAAGTTCTTCTGTAGAAGCAGCTAACGCCGCCTGCAAACTCATGACGAGCGAGCGGCCTGTGAGCGTCACTTGGTAGCGTCGCGACTTGGGCAGACGACGGATAGCACTGTGGTCGCGCAGGAGCCGGAGAGCACGGGTGATCATCCCCGAGCGCTGTTTCTCCGTCTTGCCGACATGGCGGGGATCCTCGGCCAAGATCTGGCGCAGATCCTTGTTGCAGAAGCCGCCGACAGTAAATCGTGGATCGGAGATCGCGTTGAGCAGGGCGAGATCCTTACCCGTCGGGTCGAGCGCACGGACGCTTCGACGGCGCCGACGTTTGCGGCAGGTGAACGGGGCGAGGATGGACTCGAAGGGCTTGGTGGATCGCATCGTGGCGATGTGATCAGAGAACCGGTCATTGATCTCCTGGCAGACTCGAGCTCGCAGGGTGGTGTCGGCAACCCCCTTGCGAAGGGGCAGCAGCTCCTTGGGAGTCGATTTGCTCGCCCCCTGCTTACGGCGGTGAACGCGGAAGGCTCCAGGATTGTTGACGGTCGTCTCGATGCGCAGGACATTACCCTCGTTGTAGAGCTTGACGCTGTTGCGACCAAGCCAATGGCGGACCCGACAGCCCTCGTCCAGATCCAGGACCGTGGTCTTCAGCGGATCCCGCATATCCCGCCGGGGTCGGTCGTCCTTCCGGACTGGACGACCGAAGTAGCGCAGAAGGCGTCCGGGATAGGCGCCGATGAATGCATGTCGGATCACACCGTCGATGATCCGGTCCAGGTCGCGACGGTCCTTGAACAGCAGATCGCTGGCCCACTCGCTCTGCCACAGGGTCCAGGTGTAAAGCAGACGATGACCCAGGGTCGAGGAGATGGTCGGGAAGGCGATCGGGACGAACCTATCCAGCATCGAGCACCAACTCGTCCTCAGCTGCTGATCGAGCAGACCCTGCATGGCGTCGAGGTCGTCCACGCGGAAGATCTTGTTGCCTTGACGCTCGAAGCCGATCCCGGCTTTCTCGAGCTGGCGCACCAGCCATTCCCGGCCATTCATCGCGATCTGGATCCGGTACGGAAACCACGTCTGCAGCCGGATGTTCATGAACCCGTAGTCCGGGTGGTCCAGGTAGGTGTAGAGGTGCTTACAGCGCGTGTGATAGCTCCGCAGCTTGGGGCCGTCTTCACCCGGCTTGAGACGGTAGCTGCTGCCAGCCTCCACGCACGACCAGGTCCCTACGAGCCCGACCGGGATGCCCTTCTCCTGCTGACGCCGTCGAGCCTCCTCGTCCTTGCGGATCGCGGAGGTCCGCAGGTAAGTGGTCGGCTCGCCGCACTCCCTCAGCGACCACTCCTCGACCGCAGAGGCCAGACGGGCGGTCTGTGTGAGCACCCAGGTCTTCGCGTCCTTGAAGAGGATCCCTCGGCGTCGGAAGAAGCTCATGGCGCCTTCCGGGTACATCAGGGGACGGATCATGCCCTGGAACACGATCCGGTCGAATCCACTCGCGACGCCGACAATCGAGTCCTCAAAGGTCTTGATAAGCTGTTTCATGGCGGTGACCTCCTTTGCTGGTATTGGTCTACACAGCATATCTGGAGTCTCACCGCCATTCTCTTCGTTCACTACAGCTCGAACTTCTGCTTTTGGTTGCGGCTATGCCGCCTTAGCTCAGTCTTGGGCTAAATCGGCCCCCGGAACGCAGCCTGAGGGGGAGGATGAAGGTTTCGGAACAGCAGCCGGCGTCTTCGGGCGGGCAGATTCGGTCTGTCAGGCGTTGGAGGATAAATCTCGACCGCCGGGGTGGGACCCCGGAGTATCCGCGGGCGTCTGTTCGGGCACTCACGTGTTGGCTGCGGGTTCGAGTCGAGCATCGCGACACAGGCGGTCAATCTGAGCTTGAATCCGATCGAAGGCTCGACGTAGCGGTTGGCCGAAACTATGGGTGGTTTCGGCCAGGACGCTCCAGCCTGGTCGTAGGATCCGCAGATACACTTTGGAGAAGAACAGGGCAATCTTCAGGCCGTAGGTGGTGACCACGTAGCGATGGGTCTTCGCGATCCGGTGGATGATCCCTTTCAGGCGTAGGCGCCGTAGATCGTAGGTCATCTGCCCGGGAGTGTACTGCTCTAGCGAGCGTCCGAGCAGCTGCGCCACACGAGGCCGCAGATCGCGGTGACGGAATCCGTGCGGAGTATGGAAGAAGCCGCACAGGGCCTGGAGCAGCGCCATGACCCGCGGATCGCCGAAGCGCATCGCTGAGGCCCGTTGGTTGCCCACCACGGTGGGCTTGTGGAGGCGATTCAAGCCTTGGTCGCTGAAGCTGCAATGGTGAGAGAGCTTCTCGACCTCCAGCAGCTTGCGGTTGGCCTGCCGCCCGAGGGCCGCCAAGCGGTTGAAGTTCTCGAGGCCTTTGTTGATGCCAAAGTCTAAGGTCTCGTTGATCGTCAGCTCGCTGCGCAAGCCACGCCCGCCCTTGAAATACTGCTTGAGGTGGGAGCTCTTGTAGTAGATATGCAGGCTGGGGCTGACGCCCTGGGTGATGACGCGAGTGCGGTAGCCGAAGCGAGGCGGCGGCGTCCTTCGAGTGATCCGTCGAGGGAACACAAGGCCGACGCGGTCGGGTCGACCCAAGTCCAGATGCTCGCGGATGACTTGCTCGAAAAACTCCCGCCCCCGCACCGGTCGGTCGAAGATCTGGGTCAGGCTGATCTCCATCTGCCAGATGGTGAGTCGGTGTTCATAGCCCGCTGCTCGGTCTGCCTCGCTTAGAGGCCAGGGGAGCCTTCGCGACCAGCGATCGAAGAAGGCTTGCACGTCTGAGGGGCCGAGTTGGTCACACAGCTGCTGAAGCCGCTCGGGATCTTCACAGCTCAGGAAGCCATTGTCGAGACTCTCAAAGCCGACCCCCTCGTGCCGGAGCTGCTGCTTGACCCATTCGTGGCCATTGAGGCACAGCTTGACCGGATACGGAGCATAGCTGCCGATCTTCAGGAAGCCAGGGCCCCACTGAGCGTCTTGGACGTAGAAGTAGTAGTGATTGACGTACACCGGCTCGCGGCGGAATTCGAAGGTCACCGAACCCCGAGGCGTCGGCCGTCTGTGAGACTTGAACGAGGAGCACCGCTCCTGCGCTGTGCCGATCAAGACGACGCCTTCATCGGCCTGGAATCTCCGCCGATGAGCCGTCGCGATATCGTCCTTGCGTTGGCCCCGCTCAAACGGGATCTTGCCGATACCATGTCGCTGAGCGAAGCCCTGCACGGAAGCGACAAACCGATCGTGGATCGGCTTTAGCTGAGCCAGCGACGGGATGCGGCCCCCAAGATAATGCCCGAGGAACCACGCTAACTGTCCCGACCTCTGCAGCTTGGGTAAGTAGCCATTGATGTAGAGCCGATCTACACAAGACACGGACAGCGTGACATGATCACTGAGGAGTTCGTTAACGGTGGGACGCATGAGGGACCTCCTTCTTACCAGTGGAAGTCCCATCATGCCCCACCGTTCTCTACTTTGCGAGAACTTTCCGCTCTAGGCGGTTTGAGGCGAAGCTTCGTTAGAAGTCTTGACCGGCGTCTTCTGGGCTTCGCTGTTCACGCTCCGTGAAATCGCGAAGCCAGGGGCTTTGTTGGCTGCCATCTGGCGTTTGCTGTTCACATAACTCCCAGCAACTCGACCGTAGCCCGCGAAGTAAGACGAGGGCGACGTTTCCTGGGCTCCGGTCCAAGTCGTCATGGGCGGGATGATCGGCTTCGCCAGTGCTGGTCGACCGCTGACCGCCATGGATTCTTCGCCGCGCTCCGGGGCTTCATCGGGTGGAGTGTCGCCGACCGTCTGAACGAGATCGAGGCCCCAACGCTGGTGGTCGCCGCGGAGCACGACTACACGTCGTCGGTCGAGAGTAAGAGGGAGTGGGCGGCCCGGATGCCGCGGGCGGAGTTGGTGGTCGTCCCCGACTCTCGCCACGCCTTGCCGGCGGAACGGCCGGAGGAACTCAATCGCTTAGTGCAGGAGTTCCTCAACCGAATCGAGGGTGATCCATAGGCCGACGCTGGCCTCAGTCGCTAGTGTCAGCCTCCCTATCGAAGCTGGAGAAGATCGCGGCGTCCAAGATGCAGGGATACACTCCGGCCTTCTCACAGAGAGCTTGAACGCCCTCAGAAACGAAGTCGTAGTAGTGACGCGACTTGACCTGCCGGGCCTTGCCGCTCTTCCACTCCCCGGAGAACAGGTAGCCGTCGAGGTTGAGCGGGATCAACGCCAGCGTTTTCTCGCCGCGGTCCTTCATCAGCTTCCGCTCCTTCTCGAACGCCGTGTCAATCTCGTTGTCGACCCACCAGCTGGTGAGGGATGCCTCGGAGCAGCAGAGCAAGACCTTGTCCCAGAGACGGATGCCGCGGTCGACCATTTCGTAGATGTCGTCGCCGGGGAGCATCTCCTTCTCATCGAGCCAACAGCGGATGCCCTGGGCTTGGAGGTCGGCATAGAGGCGGCGGGCGAAGCTCGTGTCGGTGTGGCTGTAGCTGATGAAACAGCTGTAGAAGTCAATCGGCTGGCCGATTCGGGAGCGGAAATAGTCGACCCAGTGGTCCTCGACGCCAGCATTCCTGAGAAAGGCCTCGATCTCCCCCTGTCGGCAGGGGTCCTTGGCGAGCCCTGCGGCAGTACGTTCCAGAGTACTCGTCGCGACTGAAGAGCGATATGTATGGACAACCTTGTCGAGCCCTTGTGTTTGGCTCAAGTCAACGTCTCCTATCGCAGTGCCTCCCAGCACTGAGCGTTCGAGCCGCGCGCGATGGAGGCGGGCGCCTTCGAGGTAGACACGGACGAGACGGGCATTGGTGAGATCAGCGCCTTTCAAACGAGCGCCTGCGAGGTTGGCGCCTGTGAAGTTGGCACGGTTGAGACGGGCGCCTTGGAGGCCTACGCCGGGGAGGTCTGCGCCGTCGAGGCGGGCGCCTTGAAGGCGTGCATCGGAAAGATCTGCGTCTCTAAGGCGGGCGCCTTGGAGGCGTGCGTCGGCGAGATTTGCATAAACAAGACGGGCGTGCTGGAGACGTGCGCGTCGGAGATTCGCGTCGGCGAGGTAGCTCTCGGTGAGGATGGCGCGGCTGAGGCGTGCGCCTGCGAGGTTAGCACCTGCAAGGTTGGCACGGTCGAGAGAGGTGGCGGCAAGATGGGCACCTTGGAGGTCGGCATCCCTGAGGTCAGGCTGGATCTCAACGTGCTCCTCCCGCCAAGTGTTCCACGCTTTCACCCCCTGCTTGAGGATCGCCAGGTGCTCTTTCCTCGCCATGGTGACCGCCGCTCTCAGGACCCGGACCGGTATGAT
>JAAENP010000483.1 GCA_024224155.1 bacterium | reverse complement strand
GACGACGCCCGTTACCCCGGCCCGACGCCGGCCTCCGACGGTGGCGGCGTCGACGAGACCGGCTTCGTCTACGATCCCTCCGGCATCAAGGGCCAGCGCTGGCTGCTGTTCAACGGCTTCGGCCTGATGCTCGAGTACCAGCAGGATTCCAGGGGCGAGACCGACGAAGAGGCGGTCTACCTGCAGGACTCGCTGCGCATCGGCGACTACTTCACCCTCAACCTGGGTGTCCGGGCCGACGCCTTCAATTCCAGGGGCGGAGGCTCCGATCCGGACACCGGTGAGTTCATCGACAACAGCCAGTTCCCCGACCGTCAGCTCGACTTCAGCTTCGACGACATGGTCGCGCCGCGCATCGGCTTCACCGCCGACGTCACCCGGAACGGCCGCTCGAAGCTCTACGGCCACTTCGGCCGGTTCTACGAGTCGGTCCCGCTCGACATCAACGCGCGCGCCTTCGGCACCGAGCTGTTCAACTTCTACTACTTCTACTACCCGTCCGACGGCTCCCTGCCCACCGGCTCCAACCCGGGCACCTGGTTCTACAGCTACCCGCTCGGCACCGGCGTCGGCGTCAGCTCGGACATCAAGCCGATGTACACCGAAGAGGCGCTGATCGGTTTCGAGTACGGAGTGACGGACAATGTCTCGGTCGGCGTCAAGTACACCGAGCGCTCGATCGAGGACGTCATCGAGGACATCTCGGTGGATGGTGGCAACACCTACTTCATCACCAACCCTGGCGGCACCGTGACGGTCAATCCGGTCACTGGCGCGCCTCTGGCGACGCCCGCGGTCTTCCCCGTGCCGTCGCGTGACTACACGGCTCTCGAGCTGACGGTCCAGAAGCGCTACAGCAACAACTGGCAGATCTTCGCGAGCTACGTGAACTCGGAGAACAAGGGCAACTACGGCGGTCTGTTCCGTCAGGACAACGGCCAGCTCGATCCGAACATCACGTCGCTCTACGACCTGCCGAGTCTGCTGGTCGGCGCCGAAGGTCTGTTACCGAACGATCGCGAGCACCAGTTCAAGGTGTACGGCTCGTACGCCACGCCGATCAATCTGCTGATCGGCTTCTACGGCCAGTTCCTGAGCGGCACGCCGATCAGCAAGCTGGGTGCGCATCCGATCTACGGCAACAGCGAGCGGTTCGTCATTCCGCGTGGCTCCTTCGGCACGACGCCGGACATCTGGAACATCGACCTCCACTTCGAGTACCCGATCAACATCGGGGACAAAGGGGAGCTCAAGCTGATCTGCGACGTATTCAACGTCACCGACCAGCAGGAGCCGAGCCAGGTCGACCAGGACTGGACCTTCCAGCGCCTGACCGCGACCGTCGACCCGAACGAGTGCGGCGGTGCCGGCACCGGCCCCGGCACGGCCTGCCCGAACGGCAACCCGGACTTCAATTCGGCGCTCGACTATCAGCGGCCGCAGACCTTCCGCTTCGGCGTGAAGTTCTCGTTCTAAAGCGGTTCGCCTGATCGATCGGTCAAGGAGGGGCTTCAAGCCCCTCCTTTTCTTTTGCTCCCATCGTCGCTGCGGGAATCTGGCTCGCTGCGCTCGCGAAACTCGGACTCCGGTCCCCTCTCCCCCCGTCTGCGGGGGGAGAGGGGACCGGTGAGGGGGGTGACCGAATGGGCGAGATGGTAGAATCGGCGCGCTCTTGAGCAATTCGCGCGCTCCGCGCGCGACCCCCTCACCCCGGCCCTCTCCCCCAAAGGGG
>JAAENP010000482.1 GCA_024224155.1 bacterium | reverse complement strand
TTTTCGTAGTACTAGAACGGGAGATAGTGCTTGAGCCGAAGCACTAGGTACGGTAGGTAGTAGAAGCTGGAAGGCATGGCCCTCAAGACGCGCCCTGCCGCCACCAGACTTTCGCAGAGCGGCGTGCCGCCGAAGGGAACCGGAATGTTGATGGTCGGCCAGACGAAAGGCAGCCGACGGATGAACTCCTTGGTCAGCTCGACGGGCTCCTCGCCCCGGTCGACTTCGGTGCCAAAGAGGAAGTTCGCCTGAATGCCCGGTACAAACTCGTGTATCTCTTGGAAATGGGCGACCAGACTCTCGAGTTTCTCCTCCCCTACCTTCTTGCCCACGCCGGTCTTGTTGGAATAATCCGACCAGCCCTCGACACCGGGGGCCACGAAGAGGCAGTTCGTCTCCTTGAGCCGCGGCAGCCGATTCTCTCGCAGGATCGCGAGTGAGCTCTCCATCACGTACGGATTTCGAGCTCGCTTGGGAACGGTCTCGATGACGTTCAAGACTTCATCGAAGCGAACGCCGAAGCTCGGATCCGAATAGCCCACGAGGATCCCGGGCCAGGTCGTGGCGATGAAGTTCAGATCCGCCGCCAGACGCTCCTTGGGCAGCATCACGTAGGTGCTCTTCGAGTCGATACAGAAGTCGCAATCGTAGGGGCAGCCGACGCTCGAGATCACGTTGACGATACTCATCCGGCCCGGCTTGCCACGCCGGTCGAAGGTGGCGGCCGCGACCTCCTGCTTGCGTTCTTCCACGCTCGGGAACTCGGTGAGCATCCGCCCGGTCGAGATGATCGACGGGCGCTCGAACGAGTCCAGGAGGATCTCCTCGATGAGCGACTTGTCACAGTCGTGAACCACCAGATCGAAGAACCGGAGACAATCGAGCGGAAAGGCTCTGGCATGTGCCCCGCCGATCACGGTTAGGGCGTTTCGGCAGCGATAGAGCTTCGCCAGGGCGTAGGCGAGGGCGCTCGACCGGGTGTCCACGGCGAAAAAGACGACATCCAGATCCTCAGGCAACAGGTCTTGGGGATCGGTCTGCCCATAGAAGGTGGCGTAGTGGGTCTCGTGCCCGAGCTGCCGGCACCAGACAGATACCGCCTGCGGAGTGAGGCTGGCGTAGATCTTTCGGAACTGAGCCGAGTAGACGCGGTTGCGCCAACCCTGCGAAATCGAGTCGTCGATGATCTCGAGAATACCGATCTTGAGCTTTGCCACGAGTCTCATTTCACCGGACAAGAGTGCTGGGCCGAGGCGGTTCGCCAGAGGCGGCCACATGCCCCGAAGAGGATTGTCAACTTCAGGAAAGGTCAGTTGACTGGCCCCCAAGGGATTGGGGTCGAGTGTATCTTCGAACACGACACATTTGTGCCGCAGTTCGGGGATCATGCCCTAACTTGACAATGCCGTAATGGGGACATCTTCATGGGGTAACGACACTCTCAAAACGTACCCCTCTCAAAACGTACCCCTACCCACTGCCAGAAGTGTATGATCTTTTTTAAGTCTGCCGCGGAGTCTGGGCTCGGTGAGTGGCGATCTAGCGGAGGTATGGCAGTAGTGGCCGTCCTCTGATCGTCGTCGCACACAGTAAGGATTCCATCGACGAGCTTCGGTTCCAGGGCAGCGTCATCCTGAAATCGTTTCGGGAGCGGTCAACAAGAGGACCTGATCGCAGAGCCGGTATGGGGAGAGGGCACCCTCGGGAAGGAATCAAGCATGGAGAAAATCAGAGTCGCCGTTGCTGGCATAGGGAATTGCGCGAGTTCCCTGATTCAAGGTATCGAGTTCTACAGGCACCGTCATGGCGTTGGGCTCGCCGGCCTCATGCACCCGAAGATCGGTGACTGGAAGTGCAGCGACATCGAGATCGTCGTCGCTTTCGACATCGACCGCCGGAAAGTCGGAAGATCGCTAGAAGAGGCCATTTTTGCCAAGCCGAACTGCACCAGAATCTTCCAGAGTTCGCTGCCCGTGTCCGGAGTCAGGGTGCAAATGGGGCCCATCCTCGATGGTGTGGCTCCTCATATGATCGATTACGGCGATGACGAAGCCTTCCGGACGGCCGACGTAGACCCGGTTGAGATTGCCCCGGCGCTCAAGGAGGCGCAGGCCGAGATTCTGGTCTGCTACTTGCCCGTCGGCTCCGAGGAGGCGGTGCACCACTACGCGCAGGCCTGCCTCGAGGCGCACGTGGCCATGATCAACTGCGTTCCGGTGTTCATCGCCTCCCAGCCGGATTGGGCGCGAAAGTTCTGCGAGGCAGGCCTGCCGATCATCGGCGACGATATCAAGAGCCAAGTCGGAGCCACCATTGTCCACCGAACGCTGACGCGACTGTTCGGGGATCGCGGGATGAACCTCGAGCGGACCTACCAGCTGAACACAGGCGGCAACACCGACTTCCTCAACATGTTGGCGTTGGACCGCTTGAAATCCAAGAAAATCTCCAAGACAGAATCCGTGCAATCGCAACTCGATGAGCGCCTCGAGGCGAGGAACATCCACATCGGTCCGTCGGACTACGTGCCGTGGCAGGACGACAACAAGGTCTGCTTCATCCGGATGGAAGGGCGGGGCTTCGGAGACGCGCCCATCGAGCTCGAGCTCAGGCTGTCGGTCCAGGATTCGCCCAACAGTGCCGGTGTCGTCATCGATGCGATCCGTTGTGCCAAGCTGGGACTTGAGCGTGGTCTTGGTGGTCCTCTGGAAGCGGTCTCCGCCTACTACATGAAGAGCCCACCGAAACAGACGCGCGACTCGGTTGCCCGCATACGATGTCGAGCCTTCATCCGCGGAATGGATACGAACGGGGGGGAGGTTGAGCAGAGCGGTCAAACCGGCGTTGGCAGATAGTGCTTGCGATCGGCGAGCCTCCCGGGGAAGGCATGGCACCGCCGGTTCGGACAGCGGGCGCGTCGGCGGCAGCGTGGAACACTGGTGGTCTGACAAGCTGACCGCGCTCCATCACGCGGTGCGGTCGGCGGTGTTGGATAGCCGCCGCGCGTCCACCGGAACGGTGAACGCCAAAGGCGACGGGGTCAAGGTGTTCGATCTCGCCGCCAACGATGCGGCAGTTACGTTTCTTAAAGGACTGTTTGTGCCACTTATCATTGATTCCGAAGAGGCTGAGCAACTAAAGATCGGATCCGGCACGCCTCGTCACCGGCTCATTCTCGATCCGGTGGACGGGTCCGACAACTGGGCGTTGGGGCTCCCCTTGTCCGCGCTATCCTGCGCGGTGTTGCCGATCGGCGCGCCGTTGCACGTCAACTCCGTCGAGACGGCGATCGTCGGTCCTCTCGATGAAGGGACACCTTTTCTGGCGCGAAAGCATGGCGGTGCCTGGCAAGGAGACCGGCGTCTCGAGACCTCGCATGTCGAATCGGTCGAGATGGCAGTGATCTCTTGTGAACTCAATCATTGGTCGCCGTCTCCCGCGCTCGCTCGCCTTATGGCGAGCGCGAGAGGCATCAGGAGCTATGGCTGCGCGTCGCGGGCACTAGCCTTGGTGACCGCGGGCGCCATAGACGCCCATATCGATCTTCGCAACAGGCTGACCGCGGAGAGCGATCTCGCCGCTGAGCGAGCCGGCGCAGGGGGGCGACATGGCCTTTCCGACGGCCTGCGCGAGCTGGCGCGGGAGGGTCGTGCGCGAATCGTTCATGTGGCGGGGCACACCTGGCTCGATGTCGACACGCCCGAGGCACTGCGCGAGGCCGAGCGGCGCCTGATTCTCGATAAAGGGGGCAAGCCCAGTGACGGCCCCGTCTCGCGGTATCTCAACCGCCCCGTATCTCGCCGGTT
>JAAENP010000481.1 GCA_024224155.1 bacterium | reverse complement strand
CTCATGCATCGGATCGGCCGCCAGATGAGCATAGCGTGCCGTCGTCTCGGGCTGGCTGTGACCGAGGAGCTTGCCGATCATCGGCAGCGAAAGCCCCAGTCCCGCTCCGACCGCCGCGAAGGAATGCCGCAGATCATGGATCCGGAGATTCTCCAGGCACGCCCGTTCGCGGAGCCGCTTCCAAGGCCCCTTCAGGTCCGTCAAGTGGGAGTGCGCTTTCCGTCCTTCGATCGTAAGAGCTCGCCGTGCCCCGTCTTGTGGAAAGAAACGCGCCGTGATGAGACTACGGCGGCGTTGGTCAGAACGGCAGCGTGACGTCGCCAGGGCACCGGATCGCCGCCGTCGCTGCTTCGCGGAGGTAGGCAGCGGGATCGCGGGTGTTCAGCTTGGCGGTCTCGATTAGCGAGTAGAGGACCGCGGCCGTCTTCGCCCCTCGCTCGGAGCGATTGCCGTAGAAGTTCTTCCGACCGACCACGGGTCCGCGCAACACCCGCTCGGCGGCATTGTTATCCAGGGCGATCCGTGGATCTTCCAGGAACAGGGTCAGGCCGTCCCAGTGGTTGAGCAGGTATCTCAAGGCCTTGCCGAAGGCACTGCGGCGCAGACCTCCGAAACTGAAGGCTGCCTCGCGAATTCTCTGGACCACCCGAGCCGATTCGTCGCTTCGCAGGGCCTTTCGCTTTTCCTGCGCAGCCGCATTCCCCGGGAAAGGTCCTTCGACCTCCCGTTCGATCTCATAGAGCTTGGCGATCAAACCGCGCATCTGAGCCACCTGCGCCGGCGGATCCTTCGCGTCCTTGAACTTCCGGTCGGCATGGGCCCAACAGTGGGCGATGCGAATCATCTCTTCGAGATCCGCGACGATCGGATAGACCTGGTAACCGTCGACGACCAAAGTCCCTTTGAAACCCGAGAGGATCTCCTGGGCTGCCTTCGCCGACTTCGAGTTCGCCAGATGATAGACCGCTAGCTGAGGCGCGGTAAGGCCGAAGAGCGTCCAGTTGGGCTTGGTCTTCGACCCCATCATCTTCCAGCCCGTCTCGTCGACGTGCAGAATGTCTTCGCAGAGCGCGAGCTCCCAGAGCTTGCGCCAGGTCGGCTCGAGGTGTCGAGCCAGTGCCACTTGTTGATCCCACAGCGTCTGGGTCGTGACGACGAGCCCATGGCGTTGCATGCGGCGGCACTGCCGAGCCAGAGGGAGGTGATCGCAGAACTTCTCGATCGCGGTATGCACCGCGAAGTCCACGGAGTAGCGACCGCCCGGGATCAATTTCTCCGGCCCAGGGGCGGTCACTACAGCTCCATGACAGGTGCAGCGATATTTCGCCCGCCTTTGAAGGGAGATCTTGAAGCTCGTCTCAATGACGGTGATCTCTTCGGACTCCTCGAACTGTCCCGGCCAGATCGACATCTTCAGGCTGCATGCCGGACACTCCGGAGCCTCCTCGCAGTGATAGTCAGTGACCTCGATCGGCAACTCGAGCTGAGGAGTGGGACCGTGACCCGTCTGAGGTTTGCGAGGTTTCTTGGGGGGCTTCTCGGCCGCTTTAGGCTTCGCCTCTTCGGGCGCCCCGATGCGCAGATCCGGTAGCTCGAGAGCAGCCTGAGCCGCCTCTAAGCCCTCGAGCTCGGCGATCCGCTTCGCTAGAGTCTCGAGGCGGTCGACCAGAACTCGGTGGGAGGCCTCGTAGGCGCGGCAGACGTTGCGCAGTTGCCCCGGATCGTTGATGGCTTCGATGTCGAGCACCGCTCGATTGTATCAGATAAGTCGCTTAGAATCTGTCGATTAGGGTCGATTTCAGGAGGCGAAATCGGCCGGCGACCCACCTCTTGGCAACCCTCGAGGTACAGCGCCAATTCCGACATCGACAGCGTCACCTCGCCGTCGACCTGGCGCCCCCAAAGAGGCGCGAATCGGCCCTCCTCAAGGCGCTTGGCATAGAGACACAAGCCGGTTCCGTCCCACATCAAGACCTTGGCTCGAATCCGGTTGCGACTCACGAAAAGATACAGAGCCCCATCGCCGGGATCGTGGCCCAGTTGCTCGCGCACCAACGCCGCCAAGCCGTCAAATCCTTTGCGCATATCCACCGCAGCCGCGAAAGCGTAGACACGCAGCTGCCGACTCGAACCGATCAGCATCCTAACCTCCG
>JAAENP010000480.1 GCA_024224155.1 bacterium | reverse complement strand
CGCCACCACGCTCGGCGTCGTCGTGGTCGCGGTGGCGTGGCCGCGCCGGCAGGTGGACCTCCCCATTCCCGCCGACTACACGCTCTCCTCGTACGTCCAGGAGTTCGACGAATACCGCGGCAGCCCGTTTGCACCGACCTACGCCAGGACCGAGAGCGGGATGTTCGTGGACCCCGCCGTCCTCGCCGGCTCCGAGTCGTGCGGAACCTCGGGTTGTCACAGCCAGATCCTGGCGGAGTGGCAGCCCAGCGCGCACCGCTTCTCGGCCATGAATCCTCCCTTCCAGCAGGTCCAGAAGGACTTCGCCGCCGACCGCGATCCGGCCCAGACCCGGTACTGCGCCGGCTGCCATGACCCGATCTCGCTGTTTGCCGGGGCCAAGGACATCCAGAACCTCGACCTCGCCGCGCCGGGAATGCAGGAGGGCAGCTCGTGCGTGGTGTGCCACTCCATCTCGAGCGTCGATCAAAGGGGCAATGCCGACTACGTGCTGACGCCACCGCAAAAGTACATCTGGGAAGGCACCGAGGGCCTGAGGAAGCTCGCTTCGGACTTCCTCATCCGCGCCTACCCCCGGCAGCACCTTGCCGACTACGACCGGAACCTCCTGCGAACCCCCGAGTTCTGCGGCGCCTGCCACAAGCAGTTCATCCCCGAGGCGCTCAATCGGTTCGGTCTGAGCCCGGGGCAGAACCAGTACGACGAGTGGCGCAAGAGCCACTGGCACACCGAGGATCCCGAAACCGACCTGAGCTGCCGCGATTGCCACATGCGCCTGGTCTCAGGCTCCGACGATCCGGGTCGCGGCGAGGCCGGAGACCCCCGGCGCTCGGCCGACGACGGCGCCCACCGGCACCATGGCTCGATCGCCACCAACGTGCTGATACCGGCGGTCCTCAAGCTGCCGCACTGGCAGGAGCAGGTCAAGCTGACTGAGGAATGGATCCGCGGTGAGACCATAATTCCGGAGATCGCCCATCTCTGGCCCGCGGGGCCGGTCGTGTCCCTGGACCTGGTGGGTCCGGACCAGGTCCGGGCGGGGGACGAGGT
>JAAENP010000479.1 GCA_024224155.1 bacterium | reverse complement strand
TGGCAATGCGACGGTGAGGAGAAGGTCGTCTTAGCCGCCTCCTCTTTAGGGATCACAGCAGATCCGGAGTAGCTGGAAGCCCTCAGCGGGCCTCAGTGAAAGGAGAAACCGTAGAAGACGGGAAACGGAGCAGACCACACGGGGAGAGTTAGCCTCTCTAGCTGAAGCCACCAAATGGCCCGCCCGCGCTCTTGCCGGGCAACCCGGGGAGTCGCTAAGACACAGCCCCAAACGGGTCCGCAACCCGATCTCCGTGGTTACGAGACGTGAAAGACACACCATGACTAAGAAACGGAAAGTGCACTCATTGACCGGCAGGATCACCCTGGGGTTGATGATCCAGGCCTTTCAGGCGGTGAAGCGAAATCGGGGCGCAGCGGGAATCGACAAGGTCAGCGTCGACATGTTCGACGTCAACCGCGACGAGAACCTCGTGGCTCTGATGAGGGACCTGAAGACCGGAAACTTCCGGCCAAGGCCCCTTCGCCGGGTCTACATACCCAAAGACCCGAAGGCGAAGAAGTTTCGCCCATTGGGCATACCAGTGGTCCGAGATCGCGTCGCCCAGGAAGTGCTCCGCAGACTCCTGGCGCCGATCTTCGAACCGAAGTTTCACCAGGCGTCCTTCGGGTTTATCCCGAATCGCAACTGCCACCAGGCCATCGAGCGGGTGCTGGCGTACCACGCGGACGGATATCGGGTCGTACTCGACGCCGACATCGCTGCGTTCTTTGAGACCGCGACACACTACACCTCCTTTTGTGACGGTTGGTCGAAGAGGGTAGGTTGCTGCGCTAACACCTTGATTCTCAAGCCTTTTCTCCTTCCTTGTCTGACATGTACGGCTTGGAGCTCGCCGCGCTTGACACGCTGCAACACGGTCTGGCGCGAGACCCCGAGGACTTTGGTCGCCTCGAGCATCGGTAGCCAGCCTTCAGGAGCTTCTTCAACGAACCGGGATCGAAGGTCCTCGGTGATTCGAATACGCCATGGGGCTCCGGGGGTGAGCTGCTCGCCGGCGATAAAGCCGTCGTTGAGCCACCGATGGACCGTCGAGGGTGCGACGCCGAGGATCTTGGCGGCCTCGGCGACGTTGGCGAGCTCTCCTTCGGGAGGCTCTGGGGGCGGTTGGTAGCGAGGGATCTTCCGGTGCCGCCGTAGGTTACCGACCCGGTTGGCGTTGAATCGGTGCCCGCGCGCAGTGCGCCGCCCCTGCCGATTGAAGATCCCGGCAATCATCGCGTCCGGGTAGTGGACCGCGAGCCGGCGGAGAAGCTCGACCGTGTCTTCGTCTGTCCGGACCGGAGATTTCCTGACCCGTTTCAGCTCGATTTCCAGCTCGGTAAAGGCGCCCCCACGCCAGCGCAGGGTGAGCTGCGCCCGAGAGGCGGCCGGGTCGATGCAGACCAGGACGTCTTCGACCAACGTTTGCAGGAGTTGCTTGCGGTCCCGGGCGCTGGTGGTGGGCGCGGACCAGACGCGCTCCAGATCCTGGCCCAGCTCTCGGAGCTTGCGGTAATCCTCTTCGCTGAGCTTGCGCGGCGTGCGTTGTTCTCGGCGGGCAAGCTCGGCTTCGGCCGCCGCCAGGTCGCGCAGGCAGTGATTCCACTCGCTCTCGAGGGTGCGAGCGACGAGGCGATTCTCCGGCTCGACGGCAAGGTAGCGTCGTTCGGCGCGTTCAGCCTCGTAGCGTGTCCGCTCGACCTCGAGGCGCCACTGGGCGAGGGCCGCGTCGCGGTCGGCCTCGAGCTGGTCGGCTGCTTCCAGAGAGGCCTCGATGCCGGCGGGTAATAGGGCGGCGAGCAACGTCTCGGCCACCGCCTGGTCGATCTGGCGGCCCCCCACCCGTAAGCAGTGACTCCCTCGGCCGTCGACCAGCGTGTGGCCGGGGCAGTAGTAGCTCGGGCTCGAGCCCTTCCCCGGGTAGGACACTCGCAGTCGGCGGTTGCAACGT
Organism: bacterium; assembly: GCA_024224155.1. NCBI lineage: Bacteria > bacterium. The sequence continues at coordinate 1,986 of JAAENP010000479.1, read as the reverse complement.
CCACAACGGGCGATGCTTTGCAGCAAGGCAGCCCCTTCTCTCACAGCTCCTCCCGCCTGATGGCGTTGCGGACGCCTGTTGCGGGCAATGCGCTCCTGGTTGGCCTCATAGGTTTCCCAGTCGATGAAGCCCTGGTGGTGATCGGGGATGAGCACCTGCCACTCGCAGCGGGGTAAGCGCCGGACGCGTTTACGCACGCGTCCAGACTCGTCGATGTAGCGCTCATGACGCGTCTTGCCGTGGGCATAAGCTCCACCGTACGTGGGGTTTTTCAGCACACGGTGGATGGCGTGATAGCTGGGCTTCACCCATTGTATGTCGGGCCATCGGTTAGACTGTAGCGGAAAAGACAGGTCCTGGGACAGGAACCAGAGCCAAACTTGACGTACTGAGCCGAGTTCGGTGAAGCGCTCGAACACGGTGCGGATCGCGCCGGTCACCGCCTCGTCGGGATGGAAGCGAACCTCGCCGTCTTGATCTCCCCAGACCAGACCGACGGGCAAACCGCGACGCAACTCGCCTCGAGCCGCCTTGTTGCGAATACCGCCATCGAGCCGCGCACGAAGGACGTGCAGTTCGGCCTCCGACATGGTGCCCTTCAGGCCGAGCAGCAGGCGATCATTGAAATCACCGGGATGGTAGAGGCCATCGCTGTCGCCAATCAACGTGTCCGTGATGCCGCACAGATCGAGCAACCGGTACCACTCGGCGTTGTTGCGTGCGACCCTCGAGACTTCGAGCGCCAGCACCAGGCCTACGTGCCCCAGAGCAACCTCAGCGATCATGTGAGCGAACCCGGAGCGAGCGACGACACCACTGCCTGTGACGCCGAGATCTTCGTCGATCACCGTGGTCTGCTCGCGGGTCCAGCCGAACTCGAGCGCGCGGTGGACGAGCCCGTACTGACGATCCGTGGATTCACGATTGCGCACCATCTGCCCCGGGCTGGATTGGCGCAAGTAAACGAAGGCGGCGCGGCAGGTGTGCGCCGGCGTGATCTTGGTGCGATCACTCATCGGATTCCTCCTTTCGCTCGAGCGTTTGGGCCATCAACCGGGCCAGCATCGCCACGGCGGCGGCCCGTTCTTCGTCGTTGAGCCTTGGCCACACCTCCGGTAGCGGAGCGGGCGGGCTCGTCGTCACAAACTCGAAAGTCCGTTGCACGCTCTTCCTCCTCCGTCGAGTCGGGGGCGCTCTCGGGCTTCGAGGCGGCCACTCGACGGAGCAGAGCGTCTACGATGGTCCGGGCACGCAGCAACTCGAAAGGAGACGCCAGGATCCCCTCGGTTGCCTTGTCTTGGCTCGGGGGATCAAGATCAGTCCAAGCTGCAGGAATCAGGGATCGACTGCCATCGGGCAGGATCAACAGCAGCTCCAGGCTCCGGTGCCGATGCATCCAGCCTAGGACGGCGAGCGACTGACCTTCGAACGGGTGACGTTGGCGGGTGATCGTGACCGCCGAGGGGAAACCCTCGAGGTGGGTAGTGTGTCGTACCTTCCTTCGACAACATCCCGTTCAAGGTCATCATGGCAGCCCTTGCAGAGGAAGTCGCGGATGGAAACATCCTGCGCTTGGTCGAGAAATTTCTCGCTGCTGGAGTGATGGAGAACGGCGTGTTCAAGCCGACGACGGTGGGGGTCCCGCAAGGCGGCGTCTGCTCACCTCTGCTGGCCAACGTGGTGCTCAATCATCTCGACTGGGCGCTCGACGACGCCGGCTATTGCTTCGCGCGATATGCCGACGACTTCGTGATCGTCTGTCAGACAAAACAGCAGGCGCAAGAGGCTCTGACACTCGTGCGACGTGTGCTCGAAAACGACCTCGGGCTGGCCCTCAGCCCACAGAAGACGAAGATCACGACCTACGGGGAAGGCTACGAATTCCTCGGGTTCTTCCTCTCGTCACGGTCTCGACGCAGGCGCAGCAAGTCAGTGGAGAGGTTCAAAGCCAAAGTGCGGGAACTCACCATCCGCAAGCACAACCTC
>JAAENP010000478.1 GCA_024224155.1 bacterium | reverse complement strand
GTCAGCGGCACGTTGGTGTCGATGACTTCGTGCACCTCACCGGTGTCGTAGTTGGCCAGCAGACCGAAGTTGAGGTTACCCCCGCGACCCAGCTCCAGGTTGTAGTTGGTCCAGGCGCGAATCCTGTCCTCCTGGAAGTCGTTGAGCTTAGCGACCGGGAAGTGGGACTCCTGGATCAGAGCCTCCTGCCAGTCACCGAAGAGGGTCGAGCTACCCGGCGTGTTGGTGCCCTCGCCCTCGAAGTTACCTTCGTTCTTGAGCTGATGGGTCCAGTTGCCGTCCACCGTCCAGTTATCCGTCAGGCGGTAGCGCGCGATCACCTGCAGCGCCTCGTAGTCGCGCGACAGATCGCTCGTGTTGCGGAACGTGGCTCTGCTGAAGGTTCCAGCGGAAACACCCTGCACCACGACCTCGACCGGGTCTGCAGCAGTAATGAAGTCCTCGACGAAGTCACTGTAGGAGCGGTCGGTGTAGACCACCTTGACGAAGCCACCTCGCTTGAGCTCGGTGCCGTAGGCGAGAGTGATCTCCTCGACCGTCGGCGAGCTCAGGTTGTCGTCAACGAAGACGTTCTGCGTTCCGTCGCAGGCCGCGACGATGACGTAGTTGTTGCCGAGGGTGTTGTTGAAGTCATAGGCCGGCGCGTAGTCCAGCCCCACTCCGGGCTCGCCAACGAAGATGTAGGCCAAGCCGGGCGGGTTACCGACGTCGGTGTTCGAGGCGAACTGCGACTCACTGTACTTGCCCGCGTACTCGGCGTAGGTCAGGTCGACACGGTGTTTGCCGTCGCCCTTGACGTCGTAGGACGCCGCCAGGCGCGGCACGATTGCATCGGTGTCGACCGTCGTAATACCGGTATCGGACGTGCCGTTGACATCTTCGGCGCGGAAGCCGAGGTTGAACGACCAATGGTCGTTGAGGTTCCAACGATCGTTGACGTAGAAGCTCTCGGTGGCGAGCTCCACCTCGGCATTACGGTTCGGCGTGAACTGCCAGGCGCCGGTGGATCCGGGGATCCATTCGGTCGTGGGCTCGTTGTTCGCATCCAGAGGCACGTTGCCGTCCGCGTCGACCATCGCCTCCCCGGCCATCACGAAGTCGGTCGGGCTCTGCGAGTTGCCGCCGGTGCGGAAGCTCGAGAAATCCTCGTAACCGAACTTGAGATCGTGGGAACCGGTGCTGGCGGCATCCAGGAAGTAGGAAAGGCTCGCGGCAGTCTGCTCATTGTTGCGATCTTCCGGATCCTTACCGTCGAAGTAGGGAGCGTTCCAGTGGTCGAGAGCCGCGGCGCCGAAGAAGCTGAAGAAGGGGCTGTTCGCGACGAACGCCTGGTTCACGGTGCCGTCGGCATTGAGCGCCGACGCTGCGCCTGTCGGCGCATCCAGGCCGTGCTGGCTCTGAAACGCGAACTCCTTCTCGGAGATCTGCAGCTCACCGAAGAGCGAGGGCGTGAAAACACCACTGAAGCGCCCGACCCGGAGAGCCGCGGGATTCTCGCGAGCACGCAAAGTGCCAGGCGTGTTGCTGAAGCCGAAACTCGAGCTGAAGAGAGACGACTGACGATCGGTATCCTGAACCTGTACCTGGTACTTGTCCTGGATGTTCCCGGTCAGCTTGATCTCGGTGCGATCCTGAGTCTGGATCTGAGGTCTGGGAAGACCGGTCACCGCAAACGTGAACTGGTCCGTGGTCTCGTTCTCGCGCCGGGCACCGAAGAACCAGATCTTGTCCTTCAAGAAATACCCGCCCAGGGTCGCCGAATCGAGCTCGCTGGTGGGACCCATCGGGTCGGTGCCCGACTGCTCCTCGAGAGGATTCGGTTCGCGCCAGTCGTCGCTCTCGAGATCCCGACGAACCGTACCGGTGAACTCGTTGCCACCCGACTTGGTGATCACGTTGACCACACCACCGGAGAAACGACCGTACTCGGCCGAGATACCGGAGGTCAGAACCTGAAGATCCGCGATCGCGTCCTCGATGAAGGTCGGACCGCTGGTACCGAAGAGGTTGTCATTGGCATCCACACCGTCGATCAGGAAGACGTTGTCGTAGGCGAAACCGCCCGAGATCGTCAGCTGACCGGCATTCGGGGTGTTGGTCGAAAGACCGGGCGACAGCTCGGCGATCGCCTGCGGGTCACGGTCGAAGATCGGAAGGTTGTTGACCTCCTCGAAAGTGTAGACCGTGGAGACCTGCGCCTCGGCGAGGACGCCCGGCGTCTCACCGGTTACCACGATGGTCTCCTGCTGGGCGGCCACGCCCATCTCGACGTTGACCGGCGTCTGCTGGCCGAGCGACACCGTCGCCGGGCTCTGAACCGTACCCATGCCCTCGAGCTCGAAAGTCACGGTGTAGTCACCGGGCGGCAGGTTGCGGATAACCCACTCGCCACTACCGCCGGAAACGGTCGAACGAGTGCCCTGCATCGACGGGGACGTCGCGGTTACGGTGACGCCCGGAAGCAGCGAGCCGTCATCGGCCTTCACCTCGCCCCGGAGGGTACCGGTCTGGACCCCCTGCGCAAACGCGGGAAGGGTCAGAGCCATCCCCAGCAGCAGGGCGAGGCCCACGTTAGTAAATCGTCTCGACATACTCATCACTCCTTTGGTTATTGGTCGTCGACTTCTTGTTGCTTTGGTCACAGGCGGCTCGAGCTATTGCGAGCCGCGGAATCGGTAGATGGAATCTCGGCGCTTGCCCGGCTGCAGCTGCAAGGCCGATGCCGCCCGTTAGGGTAGGCTCCCCAGCTCCGATGCTCTTACGCTAAACGACTGACAATAAGCTATTTACGTCTCTGGAGAGGGTCTTAAGCAAGACCGTGATCTTGCACCTAATCCAACTGCTTGAATCCAATGCCTTGACTCTTCGGGGTACTACTGGAGGGCAGCCAGCATCTCCCGGGCACTCGGGGCATCCCGATCGTCCGGCGCCATCTCAATAAACTTCTCAAGAGAGCTCTTGGCCTTGGCCATATCGCTGGAATTCAGGTAACACAGACCCAGCATGTAGTGGACCTTGACATGCCCAGGGTTCGAGGCCAGAACCTTCTCGAAGGAGGCCAAGGCGTCGACGGGCTTGCCCTGGTCGAGAAGTGCCACACCCTGGTTGTAAAAGGCCTCGGCAGCCCTCTCCGGACTTATCTGCTGCAAGGCGGTGAAGGCCTCTTTGGCCTTTTCGGCGTCTCCGAGCCCGCGGTAGGCCTCGTAGAGGATGGACAGCGCAGCCGCGTCATCCGGTTTCAGGTCTCGCAGAAACTCCGCGTTCTCAGCCGCCGGCTGATATTCCTTCCGGATCAAGTGCGCCGTGGCCAGGGCGGAGCGGGCGACCGCCAGGTCGGGATCCATTTCGAGCGCCCGTTTCAAGTCGGGAATGGCCTTTTCCATATTGTTCTCGCGCAACGCGGTGGCGGCTCGATTGAAAAGTCGAACCGCGGTCGGAGGCCCGGGTACCGCCAGGATCATTCGCTCGAGAGCGGCCTCGGCCTCGTCGGTCCGGCCCAACTCGAGGAGCGCGTCGTAGCGAGCGCCCAGCCCCATGCTGTCGGTCGGAGCGACCTCGATCAGCTGATCGGCCACTTCCAGGGTGTTGGCGAAGTCTCCAGCTTGGATGTAGAGACCCAGCAGCGCCTGGTAACCCGTCACGAACCCTGGATCGGCGGCAACGGCCTCGCGAAACTTCTCGATCGCCGTCGCGCGGTCCCCCTCGTTGTTGGCGGTAGCGCCGGCATTGTAGAGCCTGATCGCCGCAGCGTTGCCTTCGACCGGGCCGGGAACCTCGCCGGCGTCGGCGTCCTGCGCCACTCCACCGTCCTTGACCAGCGTGAAATTGGCTTCGATCCTCATCTGCTCGTTGGTGATTGCGCTCCCCGCATTGAAATCCTGGACCAGCTCCTGGTAGCCATCCTTGGTCACCGTGAAGCGGTATTGCCGGGCTACCTGCATGACGAAGAGCCCATAGCGGCCCCCCTTTTTGCTCTTGGCCGAACCTTTCATCGAAGCCTCGGCTGCGATCGCTTCGGCCGTGACCTCAGCTCCAACCACGGGATTGCCGTCTTGATCGACGACAACGCCCTTGAAACGTATTCCCTGAACCTGAGCTTCCGCTCGCGCTGAGAGGGCCACGGCCAGGACCAGAATCATCAAAGTGAATCTCTTTTTCATATCGAACCTTCCCTTCCCATTGCGAACAGTTTGCACATCCCTTGCCGGAGCGGCACTCGCCGGAATGCTCACTGATCACTTGCGGGTTTGTTCTTGTGGTTCCCGCCGCGACTCCGAAACGGGCTGCTGCGGACGCTCATAATAGCCGACACGGCTTCGGATCTTCAAACGACCGTCTCTGGCTTTGACCTCGTTCTTGTGCCAGGTTCCCGGGCGGCCGGTCACGGGAGGGTAATAGCCAAGCACGTACTGGCCTCGCAGTTCCCGCAATACGGTCTCGAAAGCCTCCGAGGTCTGTTCCAGACTCTCGAGCTCGACGATCCGCCCGCCGCTTTCGAGCACCGTCTGCGCGAGGAGCTCGCGCTCCTTCTCGTGATCCTCGGGATCGCGCCAAGACGACCGATGTCCGGCGCTGCCGCCGCCCTCCCCCAGCGGCGGCACAATCCAATAGAGCACCGCCTGGTTCATCCGGATCGCCTGGCGCACCTGCTCCATGAGCAGAACGCTGGTAACGTCGACACCGTCCGATAACAGCACGACGACTCGCCGACCCTGCCGCTCTTGCACTCTCTCGATGCCCAGGTAGAGAAAATCGTTGATAGCCGTGCCCCCGGCCGCCTCCACCTGGGAGAGCCCGACCGAAAGCACGCTCGAGAAACTGGTAAACGGCGTCTCATAGAGGATTCGGTCGGAGAATAGGAGCAGCTTGGCCTCGTCGAGCTCCTTCATGCCGTCGACGAAGGCCCGGGCGCCTCTGAGCGCCGTACGCAGCGGCTCGCCGACCATGCTCCGGCTGGAGTCCACCAGCAGCACCGCGGTGAACGGGACGTCTCCTCGCTCGAACGTCACGATCTGCTGGCGGGCGTTGCGGTCGTAGATCTCGAAGTCTTCCCTCTTCAGAGCCCGGGGAGCGCCGTCGGACTCGACCGTCACATACAGCTGCTGCAATTCGACCTTGAACTCGTCGTCGACCTGAATCGGCGGCGTTTCCAGCGTCGCGGATACGCTCTCGCCGGCCAGGTCGTACGCGACCGCCAGGATCTCGTGGGCCCTGTTCTCCTCGCCGGCGTCGATCGAGATCACGAAAGGCGACACGCCGGTGGCCGTCTCCATGAACTCTCCGTCCAGGAACAGCTCGACACGATCGACTTCCGCAGATGGAGGGTAGACCTCCACCTTGACATCGACCTTGCCGAAGATCGGAACTCCCAGTTCCGGGCGGGAGATCACGATCTCCATGGCTACGGCGCCAGCTCCACCAGCTGCGCCGCAGACCAGCAGAATCGCCGCCAGCGCCCCGGTGGCGACGCGGCTCAAGGCGCGCCGCCCTCTGCTCCGGCGGGTAGCACCGCCTGCAGAGCTTCGAGCCGGGAGAGCACATCTTCCTCCGACCGAGCCCAGACGCGATCCAGCGCCTCGACGGGCCAGTTGCTGTAGGCGTAGCGTGGAGAGTCCCCGACCTCGGGCTCTCGCACCCGGCTCAGTCGATCCAACTCGGCCTGAGCTCGCCAGGGCTCGCCTACCGCGTTACGCAAGTAGGCGAGCTGCAGATAGAGCTTGGGCTCGTCCGGAAAGCGTTCGAGCGCTCGGCCGAGAAGGTCCGCGGCTGGCTCCATGTCGTCGGCACGAAGACTCATCTGGACGAGTTCCTGATACGCCAACGACTGGACCCAACGCTCGTGGTCTCCCATGATGACCTGCTCCAACTGCTTGCGGGCCTTGGCCTTGCGCCCCAACCGCCAGTGGTTGATCCCCAGTCGCAGGCGGCCCTCGCCGCTTTCTGGCCTGGCCGCGACCAGTCGCTCGAAGTACTTCGCGGCTTCCTCATACTCGCTGTACTTCTCGAAACTCGCCCCCATGCCGAGCAGAGCGGCTTCGTTCTCGTCATCACACTCCAGAGCCCGGCGAAAAAGCCGCTCGCTGAACCGACGCAGGCCCGCGCGCTGCAGATCACCACCAAAACTGGCGAGCAGCCTCGACGCGACCACCCGGCGCGCGTCTTTCTGCCTCAGGGCCGCCCCCCTCTCCGATTCCTCGCTGGTACCGCCGTCGATGTACAACTCGACGATCGCGAGCGCAAGGTTGCGCGCATGTGTGGCGAGCAGAAACGCCCGACGTGAGCGATGTTCCCGGTAAGCCTGGTGATGGAGTCGAGCGACGGGGATCAGCGCTTCGGGATCCTCCCTTCCGAGACCCTTGATCAAACCCATCTCGGCGGCAACCAGCGAGGGCAAACCTCGCTCGCCGAACTCGGTAACCGCCTCCTGCTCGTAGCTGCGAAGAGCCCTCGGGGCGGCGGCGCGGTCGCGACCGGTACTGAGACCCAGAATGGCGGCATAACGCTTTTTCAAGGCCTTGACGTCCTTCGCCCGCAGCTTGGTGCGCTTCTTCGGGGACGGCAACTCGGTGCTGCCGACCGGCTCGTCTAGCGTTTCCAGACGATTCACGGCGGCCCACGTCGAGAACTCGCCGGTGTCGCTGGCCACGATGACCGGCAGCGTTGGAGAGTAAACCGGCGCACCGCTCTCCCCTGGAGCTTTCGCCCGCAGCAGGTACTCGCCGGCAACGAGGCCGTCAAGCTCGCCGGAGAGGTCGATCGACCCGGTCAGCCACTTGGCTCCGGGGCGATCGCCGGGCGCCTCTTCGGGCTCCTTGAGCGTGGACACCCAACTGCCTACCACTTCGCCTCGGCCGTCGAGCAGCTCGAACGAAAACGCGCCGGAGGGCGGAGAGACTCCGAAGCCGGAGACGAGGACTTCGACACTGCTGCCCGGGCTCAAAACCGGCTTTGCCGAGGCCTTGAGCGCCGCCTCCCTGAGTCGAGCCCTCGAAACGCCGCCTTCCTCTGGCGCGGTGCGAACCTGGAAGGTGTTGATCCAGGCGTCCTCTGAGC
>JAAENP010000477.1 GCA_024224155.1 bacterium | reverse complement strand
ATCTGGATCTCAACGACGCCTTCGGTGAATACGAGGCGGCGCGGGGCGCGATCGAGGATCTGCTGGGCTCGGAAGTACTCGATTTCCTGGATCCCTCCGGTACCGAGTGGGATGCGCCGTTGGTCGGAGGGCCTTTCCAGACGCCGCCGATTCCGGGGCCCGAGAGCTTCGATCTGCGCCGGGCTTCGACTTCGGTCGACGGGCAGCTCGAGGTCGCCGGGCGGGTTTCCGGAGCGGCCGAGTCGAGCCGGCCGGTTCGAGGCAGTAACAACTGGGCGCTGGCCGGCTCGCTCACCGGCGACGGCCGCGCGCTTCTTGCCAACGACATGCACCTGGGCCTCCAGGTACCCAACATCTGGTACCGAGTGGCCATGGTCTTCCCCGACGAGTCGGCTCCGGGGGGCGTTCGCCGGGTGGTCGGTGTGTCTCTTCCGGGCGTGCCGCTCTTGATCGCCGGCTCGAATGGGGAAGTGGCGTGGGGTTTCACCAATACCTGGGGCGACTGGGAAGACTGGGTGGTTCTCGAGCCCGACCCTGCGGATCCGAATCGGTATCTGGCGCCGGGCGGGTCGAGGCCATTCGCCCGCTTCGACGAACGAATCGAGGTGAAGGACGGCGGTGACCTGGCTCTCGAGGTGCGGGAGACCATCTGGGGCCCGGTTTTGGACAGGGACCACGCCGGCCGCGAACGCGCCTATCGCTGGATCGCCCACGACCCGCAGGCGGTGACCTTCGCTTCGCTGGCTCTGGAGAAGGCCTCGACGGTCGAAGAAGCCGTGGCGGTGGCCAACCGAATCGGCGCTCCACCGCAGAACTTCGTGGCCGCGGATGTGGACGGCCACATCGCCTGGACCGTAATGGGCCCAATTCCGGGCCGTTTCGGACACAGTGGTCGCACCCCGCGTTCGTGGAGTGACGGCAGCTCGGGATGGGCCAGCTATCTCGCGCCCGAAGAGTACCCGCGCCTGCTGGATCCCGAGGAGGGGCGGATCTGGACCGCAAACAACCGGGTGATCGACGGCCCGATGCTGGAGAAGATCGGAACCGGATTTCGTCTGGGCGCCAGGGCCGGTCAGATCCGCGACCACCTGCGCCGGCTCGAGCAGCCCGATGAGCGCGCGTTGCTCGAGGTGCAGCTGGACGACCGGGCACTGTTTCTGGAGCGATGGCGCGCGCTGCTGCTGGAAGTGCTTGCGACCGACGGAGCCGGCGCAGACCCGGAGCGGCGCGAGCTCACCCGGTTGGTGGAGACCTGGGGCGGACGGGCCTCGGTGCATTCGGCCGGCTACCGAATGGTCCGCGCCTATCGGACCTTCTTGATCGATCAGGTTTACGGCACGATTCTGGCGACCTGCAGGAAAGCCGATGAGCGTTGCGAGAGCCGGTACCTCAACCAGCTCGAGGGCGGTCTGTGGCGCCTGGTCGAGGAACGGCCGATGAACTTCCTGAGCCCGAAGTTCGAAGGCTGGGACGAGCAGTTCGAGGCCGCGGTCGAGGAGCTGCTCGAGTACTTCGGAGAAAAGGACGGCGCTCTCGCCGAGCAGACCTGGGGCAAGCGCAACGCCGCCGCGATCCGGCATCCGATGAGTCGCTCCCTGCCGGGGTTCCTGGCGAAGCGTCTCGACATGCCCCGTGAGCCGCTGCCCGGGGACTCGAACATGCCCCGAGTCCAGGGCCCGAGCTTCGGCGCCTCGGAGCGGTTCGTGGTGTCACCCGGCCGGGAAAAGGATGGTCTATTTCACATGCCCACCGGCCAGAGCGCCCACCCGTTGTCGCCGTTCTATCGCGCCGGACACAACGCCTGGGCCAACGGGGATCCGACGCCCTTTCTGCCCGGTGAGGCGGTGCATTACCTGAAGCTGGTGCCCACCCGATAGACGCGCCGGATCCGGTGCCGGCAGGTCGACCGTCTCGCGGCACCTCCCGGTTAGCGGTCGAGCTCTGTCCTCGACCGAGGTGGGGTGTCGTTAGTCCGCTGGGAAGAGCGAGGAATCCAGCCCGGGGAGGAGCTTGAGGGCGTTCTTGTAGTAGAGCTTCCTCAGAACCTCGTCCGGCAGTTGCATGCCGTACATTTTCCAGAAGGCGTGGCGGCGCCGGTAGTAGTCGAAGTACTCGTCTTCGGTTTCGAGCACTCGAAAATAGACGTGGTACTCGGAAGGCGTCCAGGCGTCCTTACCGAACAGCACCCGGTCTTGATACTCTACGAACCACTCATGGGCGGTCCGCGGTTGGCGGCCGAGCTCCCCCAGAACAGCGCCGATCTCGGTATAGACATTGGGAAGCTGGTCGAGTAGGCGTCCCAATCGGGCCAGGTCGTTGCCCATCCACCCTAAGTGGGCGGCGATGAAGGTCGTCTCCGGGTGCTTGGCGAAGACGCTTCTCTGCTCGCCCATGATCTGTTCCCATGAGGGGACTCTCTCGGGGTCGCGGTAGCGCTCCGGCCTCTGGATCAGCTCGAACAGCCGCTCGTTGTTCTTGTCCCTGGGGAGCCAGAAGGCTGCCGGCTCGCCCGAGTGAATCAGCACCGGAATGCCCAGCTCGCCGCATCTGGTCCAGATCGGATCGAGTCGCTCGTCGTCGACCGCGATCCGTTTGCCTTCGAAATCGACCGACTCAAGGCCCAGGCTCTTGTAGACCTTGAGGCCCAGAGCGCCGTTGGCGACGTCGGTCTCGAGCTGGCTCAGGGTGCGCTCGAGCCATCCGGGCTCGCCGAGGCCGCTCGGATCGAAGTTGGTGAAGACGAGAAAGCGGCCGGGAGCGGATTTGCGGCCGTTCTCTACGGAACGCTCAAGGTAGTCGCCGCCTCGCAGAGAGAAGCGCATCGAGCCGTCGGGGTTGGTTACCCGGTTGAAGCTGCGACCGGAGAGATTGACCATCACCGCCATGTTGAGCTTGTCCATCTCGGCCACGACCTCGGCAAGATCCTGGTCGGCCATTTGAAAGAGGTGGCTGTGGACGTCGACGAAGGGGTACTTGGCCCGGGTCAACTGACGGCCGGGAACGACGAGCGTCGAGGGCGGATCGTACTGGTAAAAGAGCGGCCAGTCGCCGTCGTAGTGTTCGGTGATTTCCTCGGAGCTCGCATTCGGCGCGGAGAAGATGAACAGCAGCGCCGACAAGGTGAAGAAGATGTTCGCGCGCATGGTTGAGGGATCTTATCTTCTCCATCGCCCGGGCTGCTCGACCCCCAAACCGGATGGTCAGCAGAGCCGCCTGTGCTGCGATCCGAGTTCGGATTCAGGGGGCGTCTATGAGCGGGCTTCTCGTTCGAGCTCGCGCAAGTACCGTCGTTTTCCTAGCCAAACGTTGAGCCGGTTATCGCGCGACAGGAACCGAATCACAGGAAGTCGACGGAAGCCAATCTCATGCTTGAAATCGAGGAGACGGGGGTGGTCCGGTCGGACGCGGAGTCCCCGCTGGAGTGCCCGGACCGCGTTCTTGCGGTTGTGTCGCAGCATTTCGACCCGGGCGAGGTTGAGGTGGTTGTCGGGCTCCAGGGGGTCGAGCTTGATCGCGTGCCGGCAGAGCTTCATGCCCTCCTTGAGATTGCCGTCGAACTTGGCGGCCCCGTAGCCGGCATAGGAGTAGTAGAGCGAGGGCAGGGCCTCGTCCCGCTCCTGCTTACGGGCGATCTTCCAGAGGATCTCCAAGCCTGACTGCCACTCGTCGGCCCGGCAGAGCTGAAGACCCTCGTTGATGGCAGCGCCAACGTCTATGTCTTGAGTCGTTATGTCCTGGGCTTTCACTGACCGCCGCCTACCTAGACCACAGATCTTACAGCGGCGAACGAGCGAGCAGCTGTGGAATGATGCTCTGGATGCCCGACACTCGCAGGCGGCGCGGGCCGCACCCGAAGGACTTTGCTTGTTTCGGCGCCGACAACCTGCCGACGCTCCGGCGGGCGATGGAGGAGTTGTCCTGGCTTCTGGGACGGGGCTACTCACCCAAGGCGTCGCTCAAGTTGGTCGGAGACCGCTACGCTCTCAGGGATCGGCAGCGCAAGGCGTTGCAGAGGTGCGCAGCGAGCGATGAGGAGTGCCGGCTGCGCGCCGAGAAGGTCGTGCGAGTCGATGAGCTAGCGGGCGAGACCGCCATCATCGACGGCTACAATGTCATCTTGACCCTCGAAGCCGCGCTTTCGGGAGGTGTCTTGCTGCTGGCCCGGGACGGCGTCCTCCGGGATCTGGCATCGTTGAGTGCTCACTACCGGCGTCTATCGGTGACCCGACCCGCGGTCGAGCTCCTGGTGCGAGCGCTCGTGGAGCAGAAGGTTGCCGGCGTCGAGTGCGTTCTGGATCGGCCGATCTCGAACAGTGCCCGCCTCAAGAAGCTGATCGAGGAGATTGCGAGATCACACGGCCCGAGCTGGGAGGTGCGTCTGTCGGCTCAAACTGACCGGGAGCTCAAGAGATCGCCGCATATCGTCGCAACCGCGGATAGCGCGATTCTGGATGTCTGCGACCGCTGGGTGAACCTGGCCCGCTGGTTGGTGGAAGACCGCTTGCCGAGTGCGTGGATGATCGATCTCCGACTCGCGGATCGGGCTTCGTAGCCATCCGGAGCGCCCTGGCTGAAAGGTCTGAAGTTCGGCCTGCTGCTCTCGATTGTGGGCTGCTGCTTCATGGCCGGCTGGTCCGGCGTCTTCAACCTGCCCGAGAAGATTTGGATGTGGTGGGGCCTGGAGCAGTTCATTTACTACTTGCCGGGCGGAGCGGTTTTGGGGTGGGTCGGCCAGAAGCTGGCTCCCGAAGGCGGCTGACGCGGGCGAGACCGAGTTTGCATCGAAAGTGGGAACTTTCCTCGTATCGGGTCGTTATACGAGCTGAAGCCCCGAGACCGGGGCAAGAAACCCCCGAGACGAAGCTGGAGGATTCTCAATGCGAATGAACACCTGGAGAAGGCTCGGGCTTTGCCTGGCCGTTGCGGTGGCCCTCGTCGCTCTTGCCCGGCCGGCCCTCACCGACCCTGGAATCGAAGTAGACAAGGACGCGCGGGCCGAGGTCGTCGTCGGTGACGATGCGGCCAAGAGGATCGTAATTCGCGAGATTCACTGCGAAGGCGAGGGGTGCGAGGAGCACGAGGGTGCGCACAACATGGTCTTTGTTGGCGGGGGCGGCGACATCAAGGTCATGACCGGAGACGACGGTCACGCCTGGGTCACCCATCTGCGCGGACTCGGCGAAGGCGGCGGCTACCTCGGAGTCGGACTGACGGAGCTCACGCCCGAGCTGCGCGAGCACTTCGGCGTGCCGGCTGACGCGGGAGTCATGGTTTCGAAGGTGATGGATGACAGCCTGGCGTTCAAGGCCGGGCTCGAGCCCGGAGACATCATCGTTGAGGTCGACGGTGACAGCGTTGCCAACAGCGCAGCTCTGGCCAAGATGATTCGCGGCCATGCCGAGGGTGAAGAGGTGCTGCTCGGCTTTTGGCGCAACGGATCCGCGCGATCGATCACGGTAGCGATCGACGAGCGCGACGAGGATCTCGGGTTTCGACACATCGGTCACCTTGGGCATGTGGGAGACGTGAGCCACCTGCGCAAGATCATGGTTCACTGCGACAGTGAGGACAAGAACTGTGAGCCCAACCTCGAGATCGCCGGTCTGAACGAGTTCGACTGTGGCGGTTCCGAGGAGTGCGAGGTCAGGGTCGAGTGCAAGGCCGGCGGTTGCACCTGCTCAATCAACGGCGAGGAAGCCGACTGCGACGCCATACCGGGCGTTTCCGGGGTCGGCGACTAGGCACCGGTATCTGGCAGCTCGAGAAGACCCGGTGAACGAAGAGATCGCCGGGCTCTAGCGCCAGGAGTTGAAGCTGTCGAGCTGCATCAGGCCGGTGGTGGTCGATATGGAACCGTTGATCGCTCCCCAGCGGACTGTTTCGACGAGCGCCGCGCTATTGGAGAGATTGGTCAATCCCGAGAAGGAGCCGTCGTTGACGGCGACGAGAAAAGCGCCGTTGCCGTCTCCGGCCGTCCATTCGATGTCGATCTTGTTCCAGGCCGTGGTCAGCGGTAGCTCTTGGCCCGGAATCATCTGAACCAGGCCTCCGCCGTTCTCGCGAGCCGCCAGATGGAGTGAGTTCTGGCCACTCGGGTTCTTACGCACCGTCAGGATGAACTGGGATTCTCCCGAACCGGAGTAGGCGGTGAAATGCTCGATCGAGTCGCCCGTGGCGAGAACGAGGTCATCGAGCCGGAGGTAGAACGTCGCGTTGTAGACGACCTCGGCGATCGGCGAGGGGTCGTCCACCGAGGCGAAGTCGGTGCCCAGGGCCGGCACGATCGCGGCGGTGAAGTCGACGTTGGAGGCCACGCTGAAACCGTCGCCGAGCTGGATGGTCCCGCCGGAGCGAAAGGTCGCGCCGGCGCCCATGACCTCTACGTTCTCGGCCGTGAGGGTGAAGCAGGCTTCGAAGTCCCCCTGGATCTGCCCTGGCGGAGCCGACAGCGACAGCGTGTCGGGCGACGAGCACTCGTCTCCGACTCTGACCTCGAGACCATAGGCGCCCACCGTGGCGGATTGGGGGTTCACCGTGAAGCTCCCGGGCGACCCCGGGGTAGGGCAGACCAGAGAAGAAAGGCAGACAGCCAGCGCTACCTTCAGACTCTTTGGGACCCGTGTCATCCGCCTAGCCCCAAGCCGATGTGTCCCCGGACTCGAAGCCGTCCGAGAAGATGGTCGATCCAGGTCCGCCTTTGTAATCGGGGGGCGTATCCGCGCCGGCTACCACACCGAGCGGAGAGTAGTCCGTGTAGCCGGGAAAGACGATACCCAGCTTGTTGTTGCCCAGCCGCCGGATGAGGATCTCCGAAAGGATTCTGCGGTAGTCGGTCGTTACGGCGACATCGTCGCCCTCGAAGAGCTGGCCGGGAGCGAGGCCGGGCCAGGTGCCGTGCATTCCACCGGTGGCGTTGCCGCTCAAGACCAGCATGACGTTGCCATGGCCGTGGTCGGTGCCATCGTCGGCGTTCTCTTCGAAGCGCCGCCCGAACTCGCTTTGCGCTACGACGGTTAGTCTCTGGGTGTAGTCGCTCGAGCCCGAGCCGTTGAGATCGGTGTACAGGGCATGCAGACCCTGTGACAGCTCGGTCAGAAGCGGTGGCAGATAGCCGTCCTGGTTGGCGTGTGTGTCCCAGCCGCCGAGATCGAGCGTCGCGACGTGAAGCCCGAGGTCGAGCTTGATCATCTGGGCGATCACCTGAAGGTGCTCACCGAACTCTCCCGACGGGTAAACCGCGCCGTTGGCGGGCGTGTAGTTCTCGGTCACGAACAAGTCCAGCACATCGACGGCGTCCAGCGCCTGGAGACCGGTAACGTGGAGTAGAGATGAGTCGGCCTCGTAGAGCTTGCGCAGGGCCGTCCTTTGGGCGTCTCGCCAGCGCCAGGGGCCGGTGTTGAGCGCGAAGATTCCCGGGTTCGAGAGGTTGACCGTCTGCCGATCGCCGCGCAGGGAGGTCTGTTGAAGACCGCCCATCGCCAGTGAGGGCATGATCATCGTATCCGGTAGGCTCGACGAGCTCTGCAGATGGCGGGTCAGCCAGCCGGTCGGGGTCGATCGGACCCCGGGCGTGCCGAGCTCCATGAACTCCATGGATTCGAAGTGACTGCGATTGGCCTCGTCCAGACCCGAGGCGAGAACGACCGAGAGCTTGTTGTCCTGGTAGAGCTCCTGGAGCGGTGCCGCGGCGGGGTGGAGCCCGAACTGGGGGGTCAACGAGAGAGCCGCGTTGGGCCCCGTGACGGGAACCTGGAGAGCGGGCCGGGCCGCTTCGTAGTGACCGCGGTCGGCTCCGGCGACGGGCGGCAGCAGGGTGAGTCCGTCCATACCTCCCCGCAGGAACAGGACTAGAAGCACCTCTTGGTCGGCGGGGGTTTGAGCGAAGGCCAGGGTGTTGAACCTGGAACCCGCAAGGCCGGCGATGGCGGCCGAACAGCCGACCATGAACCCTCGGCGACTGATCTCACACATGGCCGACTCCTTCGCGCAGGTCGAGCTTCATCGCCACAGAAAATCCGGGGAAAGAAAAAGGAGTCCGACCATGGTCTGCAGCCTGTCGCGTAGCTCGGGGTCGGTGTCGAGCGGCAGGTCGAAGCTCGGGTTGACGCCCTGTGCCATCAGGTCCACCACTTCCTGGCGATCGGCGGCGCTCATTGGGCGCCCGAGAACGCGATCGATCCAGAAGTCGGCGAGGTCATCGGCCGAGCGCACGCTCGGGGGTGTCTGAGCGAAGGCGTCCAGCCGGTAGGCACCGGAAGGATCTTCGACGTCGATCAGCCAATTGGTCAGCTTCCAGCTCAGCACACGAGGGCTCGAGCTCACCCAGGCTTCGCTGAAATCCGGGTATCCGTTGGGAGGGTGCCAGGCGAAAGGGTAGTGGCCGGTGTTGTAGAAAAGCCAGTCGAAGGTGCCGGTGTCGGGATCTCCCAGGATGAAAGGAAAGTCGGCTCCGGCAGCCCTCATCGCGCTGACCACGATCTCGAGCGGTCGTTTGATCTTGGCGCCCCAGGTCAGACTGAACTCGTTCGACAGAACAATGCTGCGAATGACCTGAGCGATCTGGTCGGGCGCGGCGGACTGCGCCAGGAACACTTGCGCCGCGGAATCGACCAGGTTTTCCGGCGGAAAGTCCCCGATAAACCGGCGGCAGAGCTTGCGACACACGAAGCGAGCTGTTCCCGGGTGGGTCGCCAGAATGTCCAGGACGTCTTGACCGTCTTTCTCGGCCGGCTGGCCTGCTGGTATCTGATGGCCGAGAACATTCTTGGCCGAAGCTTCGTGCCAGTCGGGCCGATAGAGATAGCCGCCATTGCCTGATTTCGGGTCCCACCACGGGTTGCCGTCGATCGACCAACCGGTGAGGCAGCGGGTCACAGCGAAGACGTCCTCGTCGACAAAGCCGAGCTGAAAACCCTGGGCATCGGTCGGGACCTGGTTTCGCGGAACCGCGCCCAAGTAGTTCTCGTCGCCGAGCGTGTGGAGCTCCATCAACTCACGGGCGTAGTTCTCGTTCGGCCCGTCAAGTGAACTGAGCCAATTGTCCAGATAGAAGAGCATCGGGGTGCTCTTGGCCACGGCTTCGAGCAGAGTGCGGAAGTTGCCGAGAGCGTTGGCGCGAACTACGTCACGGTCGTAGTGGACCCATGTCGGCGCCTCGTAGAACTCCCAGCCGTAGATCGAGAAGTGGTTGTGCCAGAAGTCGACCATGACCTCGAACAGCTGCCGTTCGCTGTATACGGCGCGAAGGAGAGTCATGAGAGTGGTTTCATCCGCGGGGCGGATGCGCTCGCTCCAGACCGGGTCGGCGACGACATGATCGGCCCAGAGCTGTGCCAGAGGTTTGTTAAGGGTGGTGTAGCCGGAGGCGGCGACGCGCGCGTCGGCGGCACTGTCGTCGAGCGCACTGGGCTGCAGCTGTTGGTCGACATAGGCCTGGAGGCGATCGGTGTCGTTGCCCGCGAGCGCATTGAATGCGGCGACATCGCCGGGGCGCGGGCCGAATCCGAGTCGGTTCATTGCGATAACGGCCACAGACGGGGCGGTCGCTGGCGGATGAGGCACGGGGGGTGGCGCGGTCAGCCCGGCGGCGCCACGGCGCCGCATGGCGGTTTGGCCGAAGATCCTGCGGACCGAGCGAGCCTTCGGTTCCTCCCCAGTCGGAGGCATTTCGTGCTCGCGGGACTTGGCCTCCATGAGAGCTTGTCGTCCCGGTCCCGGATTGTGGGCAGCGCTTGGCATCGACAGGTCGCTACTTCATACGCCTCGGCCCAGGGCACGGCTGTGAACTGGGTCACACTCGACGTATCCTTGGCGGATCATGAAGCGATCATTCGGTTGTTCAGCGCTCACCGTCGCGGTCCTCTTGACCGCGCTCCCGCTTTCCGCCCAACGCACGGTCAAACCGGTTCTTCACGGCAAGCACTGGGTGGCGATCACCGGCAAGCCGCTCGCCGCGACCGCCGGCGCGATGACCTTCGCACGCGGGGGCAACGCGGTGGATGCCGCGTGCGCCATGCTCGCGGCGACCTCGACGATGTGGGACACGCTGGGCTGGGGGGGCGAGACCCAGGCTCTGATCTACAACCCGAACACCAAAAAGGTCCTCGGCATCAACGCGCTCGGCGTCGCTCCGACCGGCGCGACGCCGGAGTTCTTCCGAGCTCGGGGCATGCGCTATCCACCCGAGTTCGGACCCCTGGCCGCGGTGACGCCGGGAACCCCAGGCGGACTTCTCTTGATGTTGGCCGAGTATGGAACCTTGAGCTTGGCGGAAGTGCTCGAGCCCGCGATTCGGATGGCCGAGGGCTACCCGATCGAAGCTGCTCAGGCCGACAACATGGAGCGGCGCCGAGAGATTCTGGCGCAGTGGCCCGATTCCAAGAAGGTGTTCCTGCCGCACTGGAACGATGACGATCCAAAGGCCCGCGCCGCGCCACATCCGGGCGAGATCTTCCGTCAGCCCGAGCTCAAGGCAACGCTCGAGAAGCTAGTCGCGGCCGAGCGCGAGGCGCTGGCCGCCGGCAAGAGCCGCAGCCAGGCGATTCAAGCGGCGTATGAGCGCTTTTACCGCGGCGACATTGCCGAGGAGTTGGTGCGCGCGACGCAAGAGCACGGCGGACTGATCACCAGGAGCGACCTTGCGAGTTGGCGAGTCTATGTCGAGGAGCCCGTCTCGACGACTTACAAGGGCATCGAGGTGTACAAGCTGACCCACTGGGTGCAGGGCCCGGTGATGCTGCAAACGCTCAACATTCTCGAGAACATGAACCTGGCGGCGTTGGGATACAACAGCTCGGCTTACATTCACGCTCTGTATCAAGCGATGAACCTAGCCTTCGCCGATCGGGATTTCTACTACGGTGATCCGTACTACCCACCGCAGGAGCCTATCGCCGGGTTGCTCTCCAAGGAGTACGCCCGAGAGCGCTTCGAGACCATCGACTGGGACAACAACAACGAGAACGTTAGGCCCGGCAACCCCTACGAGTTCCAGGAAGGCGAGCATCCGTTCCCGGAGCTGCTCGAGCAATGGACACCGATCCCCCCGGCCGCCGAAGCCGAGGGCGAGGAGGGGTTTCAGCAGTCGCTTCTGCTGACCGATGAAGAGGCTTTCCGTGCCGGCACGACCTCGATCCAGGCCGCGGACGAAGAGGGTTGGGTGGTTTCGATCACTCCCAGCGGCGCTTGGGTTCCGGCATTCATCGCGGGCTCCACCGGCATCGGCCTCTCGCAACGAATGCAGAGCTTCGTTCTCGACGAGCGCATGAATCCGTACAACTTGGTCGAGCCGGGCAAGCGCCCGCGAGCGACCCTGACCCCGGGCCTGGCGCTGAAGGGCGGCGAGCCGTATCTGTCATTCGCCGTTCAGGGCGGCGACACTCAGGATCAGAACCTTCTGCAGTTCTTCCTGAACGTGGTGGAGTTTGGCATGAACGTGCAGCAAGCGGCTGAGGCGGCCAACATCACCAGCTATCAGATGCAGTCGTCTTTCGGCGCTCACAGAGCCGAGCCCGGCAGGCTGGTGGTTCGCGACGACGTCCCGGCGTGGGTTCGAGCCGAGCTACGCAAAGTTGGCTACCGTGTGGAAACCCGGAGACGCACTTCGGGACCGATTACGGCGATCTTTTTCGACCGCGAGCACGGCACGATGTGGGGAGGAGCCAGTAACTTCGGCGAAGACTACGGCATCGCCTGGTGACCCCGATGAGCGCTGCACGCTTCGCCCAGACCTTCCACGTTCGGTGGGCCGATCTCGACCCCAACCGGCATATGCGCAACACTGCCTATCTCGACTATGCGACCGAGGTTCGCTTCGCCTACCTAGCCGAGAATGGCTTTCCGCAGGCCCGGTTCGCCGAGGACAACTTCGGGCCGGTCATCTTCCGCGAGGAGATTCGTTCATGACCGACACCGAAGCTGAGCGTATCGAGGAACTCATTGCGAGCGACGCGAGTCCGGTCGGTATCGACGCCAAAAAGACACATGTCTTGATCATCCAGAAGCTGCTGGAGATCGAGCGCCGTTTGGACCGAATCGAATCGCGACTCGAGCTCCGAACCGAAGGCTAACGCTCCATTCCTTCTACCGTTTTGTCGCGCGCCGCGCGAGTGGTGCGCTGCGGGATCTCGTCCGGGTTCTTGGTCAGCATCAACGCGCGCCGCCTTTCGATTGCGTTGAGCCATATCGGCACATAGGCCAGGAGATCCTCGATCGATTGTTCGATTCGGGTCATGACATCGAGAAGAAAGCCGCTGATTACACGGTGGCTGGCGAGCAGGTCATCGACCCGGCGAGCGCGGTCTTCGATGGTTTTCACCGGGCGCGCCATCAGCTCGTCGATCGACCGCCGCCCGAGCTCGTAGGTCTCTCTCAAGAGATAGCAGTTGTGCGGGACCTTGAAGGCGTATTCGTCCAAGGGCTCCATTTCGTCGTATCGAATGCCGGTCATCGCCAGCACTTCCTTGAGCTTTGGAGAGAGGCCTTCTATGACTTCCGTCAGGAACTCCTCGACGTTCTGCCAACTCCTCGGAGTTGGCAGCTGCGGTTGGCTCCTCAGGCGTTCGGCGACTTCCTGCAGGTCGCGCATGAGCACAAGGCCGATTTCCTGCATGTAGTCGTTGAGTTTGTCGACGGATGCGTACAGCCACTCGGCCTCTTCGATGTCCTGGGGAAAGCGCTTCGACAGGTAGTAGTCCGAATCGTGCAGACTGCGGGGATCGCACGCTACGATCTCGCCGAAAGTGTCGCGGAGGAACTCGTAGATCTTTCCGATGGAGTGGCAGAGCAACCGGCGAACCGCCATGATGTCGCTGTCGGCGATGCGATAGGGGTACTGCTCGAGGCGAGAGATCACCGTGTTGTTGAGGGCAAAGTAGGAAAGCTCGGCGTTGCGTCTTGCGGTGTCGAGCACCGGAATGATCGAGGGCTCGGCGAGCGTCGGAGCCAAACGGGTCTGGATGATCTGACAAACTCTGCGCACGCGCCGCCAGATCTGTAGCAATCGGCCGGGAGAGCAGTGAAGGATGGCGTAGTTACTCTCATCGGTCTGCTCCAGCAGTCTGAGTGAGCCCAGGTAGGCGCGGATGCGTGGGTTCTGGGATCGGACCCGCTCGAGAGACCATGCCGCCACGCTGACGCCCGGCGGTAGGGAAACCTGGTGCTCCCCTACCTGGATGTATTGCTTGGGCAGCGGTTCAGCCATGGCGCTTCGAAGTCACTCGCCGGTCTCGCGAAGACGCGGCTCGCCTTCGGTGACTAGCTCCTGTTCAACAACAGGCGGGTCGAGAACCCTATCACAGGGTGTCACCGTAACCGCCCTGTTGTCAGGGGGTTGGGACCGGAGACTGAGCAGTTCGCACTATGGCTTGGCGATCGACTTGGCGCGATCAGTCGCCGAGGTTGACCCAGGCTTTGCAGACGTCGCGGATCGCATCGGCGCGCGCCTGAGAGAGCGCTTGCTCGGAGAACAGGTCTATTTCGCTCGCTTTGACTCGGGCCAGGCGCAGCTCTTCGCGCACCGCAGCCACTAGGGCGAGCGGGTTTTCGCTGTCGGTGCGAACGCGGATCTTTGGATAACGCACGGGTTCGAGGCCTTGACGAAAGAAAAACCCGCGGATGAATATGCAAGAGCATTGCCGCTGGGGTTAAGGGTCCTCGAGGGCCAAGGTTGGCGTTTCTGCGAGCGGGATTCGCTTTCATTACCAATAGTTAGCGCTCGGGAAGGTCAGCTTGGCTCTGATTCCGGCCAATCTGGCGACCGGAAGTCGTGACTTGCGATTGCGCCTTGAGTGTCGATATGTTTCGGCGCCATGACGAGTACCTACGAAGCAGCGATCGTCGGGGGTGGTCCGGCGGGTTTGACGGCAGCTATCCACTTGGCGTGGCACCGGCGCAAGGTCATTGTGATCGATCGGCGCAGCGGACCGTTGTTCTTCACTCTCGAGAGGCTCTACAACGTGCCGGGAATGCCGGCGGTGCGAGGGATCGATCTCCAAAAGCAGCTGAGGGCACAGGCCGAGGAGCTCGGAGTCGAAGTGATGCGCGCCAATGTGGTTTCGGTGTCCGGGGAGGCCGGCGGGTTCCAGCTGCGGGGGGAAAACGGCGAGGAATGGTCGGCCGAGACCGTGCTGCTGGCGACCGGGGTGGCGAGATACCATCCCACGATCGACGGCGATTACCGGCCCTGTTTCAAGTACGCAGGCAAGGGCAACCTCTTCTATTGCCCCGACTGTGAAGCACCCGAGATTCGGGACAAGAAGACCGTAGTCATTGGTGTCGGCTCGGCCGATGGTGCCGCGGGCATGGCT
Source organism: bacterium (assembly GCA_024224155.1). Taxonomy (NCBI): domain Bacteria; species bacterium. The sequence continues at coordinate 30,678 of JAAENP010000477.1, read as the reverse complement.
CTGGGGTTGTCTCGCTACACCGACGATCTCTCGGTGCTGGTCACCGGCGATCGCTCTCTGTCGAGCGAGCGGGCAGTGCAACTGGAGGAAAAGAGCATCGCCATCGAGGTGGCCGAGATCATCGAGATGATCGGCAAAGGGCGCCGTCTCGAAGGACTTCGAATCCGAGACCAGCAGCAGAACGAGCGCAAGCTAGACGCCGAGGCGTTCTTTGTTTCGAGTCCGGCCGTCGGCAGGACCGACCTGGCGCAGCAGCTCGGCGTCGAGATGGCGGCGACACAGAACCACGCGCAGCCACGTTCGCAGCGAGGCGACACCAACGTCGAGGGAGTTTGGATCGCCGGCGACTTGAGGCCGATGACTCAACAGGTCGCCGTCGCGATGGGAACGGGCAACATCGCGGCCGTGATGATCGATCAGTATCTGCGCCGTAAAGAGGTTCTGCCCTCATCCTGAGCAGCTCGGCTCACTACCCCGCGAAGCTGAAGATCAGCGAGCTCTGCAGCCGGAAGCTGCTCCCGTCTTCAAGATCGAGGTAATCCGTCTGCCACCAGGAGCCCTCGAGGCCGAAGCGCAGCGCGGGCCGAAAGTCCCAGAGAAAGTTGGCCCAAAGAGCTCGATTTCGGCTGCGGGCACCGCCGGGTAGTGTGACGTCGTCCGGATCGTCGAGCCCGAGGCCGATCGTGGCCAGAAGGTCCGGACGAGCGCGAATCTCGAAGGCCAGCCAGCCGCCCATGGCTTCGATCTCTCGCTCCCGATCGAAGTCGATGCCGTGGCCAACGCCGCCGAAGTAGTCGTCCAGGTTCTGACCCGCCCAGGCCTCGCCCTTGAGCGTCCCTCTAGACGCCACCGGCACCAGGAAATCAAGATTCGCTGACCAGGAGTCGTAGTTCGGGGCGGGAAGACCGAGCCCCTCCTCGAGGTGCTCGCGACCCCAGTGTCCGGACAGCCCGATCTTGCCTCGCCGTCCGCCGGGGCCTCCCAGGGAACGCGAGAACGCGAGCTGCAAGGTCGGAACACCGGAGTCGACACCGGAATCGCCGGGTTCGACGGAGCCGAAGTCGTCGCCGATGGTGCGTGAAAGAGCAGCCGTGAACAGGGTTTCGTTTCCCGATTCCGACTTTAAGGTCTTGATTGCTCGAACCATGGGTCGACGATACCCAATGTTGCCGACCCACCAGGCGACGGTGTAGTTCAGAGTGGTTGGAACCAGCGGAGAGATGACGTCGCTCGTTTGTCCGGCCCGGATCGCCCATCCGTGTTCCGGCCAGCCGAAATCGAAGTAGGCATGGCGCAGCTGAGGCAGGTTCTTGTTCTCGGCGCCCCCTCCATAGAAATCGATCTCCAGCTTCGCGCTCACCGGAGGACCGTCCTCGGTCTCATGTGTGATGTCGATCCCCAGCCGTGACTGACGCGCGGTCATATTGAAGTGGGCGTGCTCTTCGACAATCGAGGGTGAGGCGACCCAGCGAGCGAAGTTACCCGGCTCGATGAGCGAGTCGTCCCAGGCCGCGTCGAGCTTGACGTATCCGTACCAGTCGGCCTTGAACTTCGGCTTGTCCGGTTCCTTGCCACTCTCGGCGTTGGGAGTGTCTTTGCCGGTGGTGCTCGCGGGCGCCGCCGGGCTGCCGTTGGCGGAATCGGTCAGAAGCAGGCCCGAGACGACGAGAACCAGGGCACGGAGCCAGGTTCGCCGGTGGTCTACGGAATCATGCATCGGGGCTCTCCTGTGGTCGCTGATTGAGTTGGAATCTTGTCCAGCGTCCGAGTACGCGCAGCGCTCGGTCCGCAGATCGGAAGGTCGGAATACCCGCCTCGTCGAGGGCGTTGGCAAGCGGATCGTAGAGCTTGCCGGCGTCGATCACCGCGACCCAGGGCTTGCTGATCTCGCCTCGCCAGATCTCGATCAGCTGCTGGGCGACCGAGTCCTGAGCGGCAAGATTCTCGCCATGGCCCTGACCAACCGGCAAGGTCTGGAGCGCACCGGTGAGCGGCACGCAGCCGATCACACCCACGTCGACCCTGTGGTCCTTCAGCACGGTACGGGCAGCCTCAGCAAATGCCCCATCGGTGAGAACCGGGGTTACATCCAAGGGATTGCGCGGTGCGACGATCGTCTCGATGCGGTGATGGCGAAAGAGGTCGGCGAGCTTGGTTCCGGTTTCCTGGGTGAACTCCGACAGCTCCAGGCCGGCCAGGTTGTCGCCGATGGCAACGCTTTCGAATCCGGCGTTGGAGAGAGCTCCCAACCGCAGCCCGTTCGTCCGCCGGCTGCCGAGCAGCGTGAAGGTCCGTACCAGATCCTCGAATTCCTCGATCGACTCCGCCGTCACCGCCCCCGCTCTTCGCGCGAGCTCGCGCGTGACGCGGTAGCTGCCGGCGACCGAGGCTGTGTGGGAAGCCGCGGCGCGGGCTCCGGCGCGAGTGCGCCCGGCGCGGTAGAGAATGACGGTTCGGCCCGAGGCCCTGATCTTCCTCGCGGCCGCTAGAAAGCGCCGGCCGTCCAGGGGCTTGAAGCCCTCGACATAGCAGGCGAAAACCGAAATCCTCGGGTCCTCGGCGAGAAAGGTCAGGTAATCGCCGATGGTCAGGTCGACCTGATTGCCGAAGGTCACGACGTAGGTCGGGTTGAACAAAGCGAGCTTCGAGGCTCGAGCCACGGCAAAGGCGCCACTTTGCGACAGCAGCGCCAAGGGGGCGGTGTCGCCGGACGGAAAGGCGAGCTTGTGACCCGGAATGAAGAGAGTATCGAAACCACCGGGAATCGATCGCACGCCAAGGCAGTTGCCGCCATTGATCACCGGACCGCCGCCCTCGGTGGCGCGCGATCGCCGGACGACGGTCTCCAGTCGTGCCGCGTGACTTTCCGAACCCTCGCGCTCACCCAGGCCGCCGGGAATCAGGATAAGACTCTCGGCTCGCCGCTCACGGACTATTTCTTCGACGAGATCCGGCAACTGAGCGGCATTGACGCTCAGAACGGCGAGGTCTACCCCCTCCGGCAGAGAGCCGAAATCGGGAAAGCAGCTGCAACCTTCGATTTCCTCGAGACCGGTTTTAACCACCCACACTCGCTCGGGCGGGAAACCGTGGCGCAGGATGTTCTGCAGGATGATGTGTCCGATGTTGAGCCTCTTCGAGACGCCGGCGACGGCGATCGAAGAGGGTTCGAGAAGGCGACCGATCTTCTCGAGCGGCCGCGGTGGTGCGACGGCGGGCGTTTTCGTCGCTGGCCGAAGCAGAGCATCCAGAGCTACGGGTCCGCGATCGGTCCAGACCAATGGGTTGACCTCGAACTCAGCGATTCGTCGCTGGTTCTCGGTTTCAGAGGTGGCGGCCGGAGCCATCCAGCGGTCGGCGAAGGCCAGGAGTCGGACCAGGAGCTCTTCGAGCGCGGCCGTCTCGACGCGGGGTGGCTGACCGCGATAGGAATCGGTCAGAAAACGGATCAGGTCGTGATCGTGAGGCAGGAGCTTGCCGTCACCGGTTCGCGTCGGCGCGGTCACGAGCACCGGAGCAAAGGCACCCTCGGCCGTTAGTCGCTCGACCTCGAGGCCGCCCAGGCCGAGCACGGCCACCGGTCCGAAGTCGTCGGTCCAGCGCACCCCAAGGAGCAGTTCGCCGCCCAGAGCCCGATCGTGCTCGATGAACTCGTGCACCGCGAAGCCGTCGACGGGAAGGTCGTCTGGAAGCCGCCGCTCTAGAGCCGCCAGGGTTTCTGCGAGCTCCTCGCGCTCTTTGGCGCAGAAGGCGACGGCGCCCGCGTCGGTTTTGTGAGCGATCGCGGGCGATACGAGCTTGACGGCCAATCGGTTGCCCGCAAATGCTTCGAGATCAATCGAATCGGCGTCGGCGACATCGGCGAGCTCGACTCGATGCGGAACCTGAAGTCCGAGCCTGCGGGCGACCGCGAAGCCCAGGCTCTCCGGCAGAACCTCGGATCGGCTCCGCATGGCGGCATCCAGGGCGAGAGACAGTTGTCTGTCGGGCTCTAGACGGTCGCGCACCGGGCCGCCTCGCGCCCCATGTGGAACGCCTTGAGGTTGGTGTCCACGATCCGCTGGCCCTTGGCCTTGAAGACTCTGCGAATCTGGGCCTCGAAGGTCTCGACGCTGATGGGTAGCAATGCTGAAACGGCACCCGCCATCACCACGTTGGCCGCCTTGGCCGTGCCCGCCTCACTGGCCAGCCGGCGCGCCTCGATGACAACGGCGCCGGGGATCGAGTGCAAGCGTTCGAGGAGATCTTCCAGATTGGGATAGTCGGGAATGTTCTCATGGGGATCGGCGGCGGTGAGGAGCCTCCCGCCGGGAGCCAGTTCGTCGGCATAACGGAGTGCCTCGAGAGGCTCGGTTGCGAGCACCAAGTCGGCATCACCTCGTGGAATCAGGGCGCCGTGAATCGGCTCGTCGCTGATGCGAAGGGTCGCGTGCACCGAGCCTCCGCGTTGCGCCATGCCATGGACCTCGGCCATCTTGACCTGAAGTCCCTCGGCGCGGGCACAGGTAGCCAGCACCAAGCCCAACGAGACCACGCCCTGGCCCCCGACTCCCGCCAGCGCGATATCTTGTTTCATGATCTTTTTGCCTCCGCCTTACGTCTGCGCACGTGCTCGATGCATTCGCGAACCGGGATCACTACCGAGAGCCCACGGTGCTCCAGCTCACGGCGCAGAACGGCGGTGAGTTCGTTCACTTTGTTGGGGCGCGCTTCGACCACGTGACAGTGGTCGGGATCGACACCCAGGCCGAGGACCAGAGGTTCGAGCCTCGAGGACGCGAGCACCGTGTGCTGGGCACCGGTCATGCCGACAGCTTCGTTGTCAAGGATCATGAGAGTCATATCGGTGTCGGCGGCAACGGCGTCCATGAGAGGCGTCACTCCCGAATGGAGAAACGTCGAGTCGCCGATGACCGCTACCACTGGAAACAGGCCGGCGTCCGCCGCACCCTTGGCCATGCCCACCGCCGCGCCCATGCATACGCAGGACTCGATGGCTTGATAGGGGGGTGCCGCTCCGAGCGTGTAGCAGCCGATGTCCGCATTGACGATCGAAAGCTCGTAGCCGCCGAGTGCTTCGCGCAGGGCGTCGTAGGAATCGCGATGCGGACAGCCCGGACACAATTGGGGTGGACGCGCCGGCAGGTCGGCAGCGATCTGTACCTGGGCTCGTGTGGGTAGCCCGAGCGAGCGCCGAACCGACTCGGGCGTGAGCTCGCCATCGAGCGGCAGCTCACCGGTTTCTTTGCCGGAGATCGGAAGCAACGTCGGCAACAAGCCACGCAGTTGGCGCTCTACCAGGGGATAGCCCTCCTCCAGAACCAGAATACGGTCGCATTTCTCCGCGAGGACGCGGACCTTGGAGACCGGGATCGGGTACACACCGAGGTGCAGCAATGACGGTGTGTAGTCGAGGTCGCTCAGGTTTTGCCGGAGGTAGCCACGCGCGATACCGGTGGTGATGATGCCCAGGCCTCGGTCGTCGTCGGAAAGCTCGAGGGGGTTGAACGGAGACTCCTCGGACAGGCTCAGCATCTCGGACTGAGTATCAAGAAGCCGGCGCCAGAGGCCTCGCGCATGAGCCGGCAGCAAGGTCCATGAGGCGGGGTCACGAGCCTTGTCCAGCGGTCTCTCCGCTTCGCCCTGATGAGCCTCCACGATCGAGCGGCTGTGAGCCAGCCGGGTTACCAGACGCACCATGACCGGGATTTCGAAGCGCTCGGAGACCTCGAAGGCCTCGCGGGTCATTTCGTAGGCCTCCTGTTGATTCGCCGGCTCAAAACAGACGATCCGGGCGAAGTCCGCGTAGAACCGGCTGTCTTGCTCGTTCTGGGAGCTGTGCATACCGGGGTCGTCGGCAATCGCCAGCACCAGACCACCATGCACGGAGACGATCGCCGAATTGATGAAGGGATCGGCCGCGACGTTCAAGCCGACATGTTTCATCACTACCAGGGAGCGCCTGCTGACCATCGAGACACCGAGGGCCTGCTCATAAGCGGTCTTTTCATTCGCGCACCAGGAGGCCACCGGATGACCGTGACGATCGGCGTAGCGAAGAAGAAACTCGAAGGCCTCGGTCGATGGCGTGCCGGGGTAGGCGTAGGCTGCGGTGAGCCCGGCGTGCACGGCCCCGAGGGCCACGGCCTCGTCTCCCATCAGCAAGTGCTCGTTGTGGGCCGGGTATTTCAGCGGTTCGGTAACCAAGAATGTATCCTCCAGGCGAGGTGTTTCAGGCTCGCCGCCTCTGTCAAAAGCCTAGCAGCGAGGCAGTCGAAAGACGCTACCTGTTTGGGTTGGAAAACCTCTGCAAATGCCCTATCTAAAAGGAGATATCCGTACTCTGCGAGTGGCTGTTAGCATCCCGCAAAGGGGAACCTATGAGCTCGGTCGAAGTCCTAGCGATGAAGAACCTGGTGATTGCTCATCCGGACGACAAGGTGTTGGAAGCGGTCGAGCGCATGACGCGCCGCAGGGTCGGCGCCATCCTGGTGGTTGAAGACGACAAGTTGGTCGGGATCTTCTCCGAGCGCGATGTCCTGCAACGAGTCGTCGCCCGCGAGCGCGATCCGAGAACAACCCGGCTCGGCGAGGTCTGCACGCGCGAGCCGTTGGCCGTGCGCCGGGATTCACACGTCAAAGAGTGTGTAAATCTCGTCAAGCGGCACGGGATTCGGCATGTGCCGCTCGTCGACGATGAGGGACGAGCCGTCGGGATCTTGTCCTCTCGCGATTTCTTGAGCTATGTCATCAATGAGCTCGAAGAGCTGATCGAGAAAGCCAGCGTCGACTTGCGTCGCGAAGAGCTCACCGACCCCTACAGTCTTATCGGCGACTAATGCCTACGATCCTCGACGCATCGACGCTTTGAGCCGCTGGTGTCGAGCACTGCTGATCGCTTTGGCGCTCGGCCTGACACCCACTGAGGGTAGCGTCGGGCCCGCGTCGGCCGAGTCTCTCAGGGTTCTCACCTACAACCTCTGGCACGGTTTCTGGCGCACGCCGGAGGGAGAGTTGTTGATTCTGCCGTCCGAATCCGCCGATGCTCGCAGCCGCCGGTCCGAGCTGCAGAAGAGAGAGCTCGGCCGCTTGGGTCCGGACGTCGTGATGGCCCAGGAGGTTCACCCACTGCCCTGGCGAGCTCGAGAGCTGGCGCAGGCCCTCGGGCACAAGCCGATTCATCAGCTGGTGAGCTGCGGTCTGCGGTTCTTCCATCTCGGGATTCCGTGGGCGATTCGCTCCGGGCTGGTGCTCACAGCGAACAAGGATCTCGCCCTCGAGCGTCTGAGCGCTCCCAAGCTGAGCGGGCAATTCGGGTTCTGCAGCGATTGGCTGGGGCTGCAGTTGGAGGAAGCCCGCCGCGCCCTGTTGGGACGGATCGTGATCGGGGACGGCCGTCGGCTGCTGCTGGTGACGACTCATCTTCATTCCTCGACCGTCGGCGGGGCTGCTCGCACCGAGCGCCGGTTGAGCGAGGTCACCGCGGTGATCGATGCGATTGACGAGGCACGGAGGAGCGATCCGCAGATCTTCGGAGTGATTCTGGGTGGTGACTTCAACGACATGAGCGACTCAGAACCGATCGAGCGCTTGCGCTCGGCGGGATTCGTTGACGCGAGCGAGAAGCTGGGGAAGGAGTTCGTGACCTACGACCCCTGGGCCAATCCGTTGGCCGCACGGATGACCGAGGCGGGAGGCGGAGATCCCTCCCAGTCGGCGCCGCGACGTATCGACTACCTCTTCGTGTCGCGGGAGTTGGAGCCGTTCATTCGTCGGGTCGAGCCCTATGGCATGAAGCCGAGTGGCTCGTCGGAAACGCGCTTCGATTCCGACCATTACGGTGTTCTTCTGGAACTGGATCTCTGATCACCACGGGTCCGGAGCCCTTTGCTACGATCGCTTCGTGCAGCGGAGGACACTGACCGTTTCGATCGCGACTGTGGCCGCCGTTCTTCTCATGACCAGCTGCGGCGAAGGCGACGCAAGCAGCGAAAGCAACTCTTCTTGAAGCGATCGTTCGGACCTCGGCCTTGGCTGAAACCAATGGCGGCCTTGCTGGTGTGGGGATGTGCACATGCACCGGCATCCCCGGAAGCCGAGACCGAAGTCGATCCGCCGCGGGCGCCCGATAGCTTCCTGGTCGAATTCGACACGCGCGCTTCGACATGGCGGGTGACCGAGGTGCAACGGGTCACCGATCGCGATGCCTACGACAACCAGCCCTATTTCGAGGCCGACGGCGGAGGATTCCTGTTCGCCTCGGCGCGCGATGGCCAGACCGATATCTTTCGCTATCGGATCGGCTCCGACGACATCGAACGGCTCACCGAGACCGCTGAGAGTGAGTACTCACCGACACCGATCACCGGCTGGCCCGGATTCTCGACGGTTCGAGTCGAGGCCGACGGGACCCAACGTCTCTGGCGATTTCCTGCCAAGGGCGCGGGGCGGCAACCCGAGGTCATCTTTCACGAGATCGCGCCCGTTGGATATCACGCCTGGATCGATCCTGACAGTGTGGCGATGTTCTTGCTCGGGGAGCCCAATGAGCTGGTCATCGGCGAATTGCTATCGCAAGAAGGCCGGACGGTTTCGACGGGCATCGGTCGGGCGCTTCACTCGGTGCCGAGTCGCAACGCCGTGAGCTTCGTCGACAAAAGCGATCCCGAACACTGGACGATCACGATACTGGACCTCGACTCCGGCGGATCGCAGAAGATCGTCGAGACCCCTTCCGGGAGCGAGGACTTCGTCTGGTGGAGCGATCACGAGATCCTGATCGGTCAGGGTTCGAAGCTCTATGTGTTCGACGTTGGGATCGGGGACGACTGGCGTGAGGTTGCCGACCTTTCCGAAGCGGGAGTCCGGGGTCTCACTCGCCTGTCGCCGTCGCCCCATGGCGACCGGCTGGCCGTAGTCGGTGAGCGAGCCGAAGACTGATTCGGGCCCAGCTCGGCTTCTTCGAGATCGCCGGCACTCTCGCGTCCCTCGGCACCGTTCTCCGGGAGGATCTTCGCCGCCTCAGGGGGTGGGGGGAGGATAACCGTGTGGTGATACCCTACTTGCCGTTTTGGCAATGCAACAGGGGAGGTTTTCCATGAAGCGCTTGGCCCTGGTTTTTGTCGTACTGGCGACGCTGGCCGCAGGCGAGGGTGTAGCCGCTAAGAAAAAGGCGGACAAAGTCGAGTCCGAACCGAAGGCCCTACTCAACGAAGATCTGCTGGCCGGGCTGCCACTGCGGGCGATCGGGCCGGCGCTCGCGTCGGGTCGCATCAGTGATATCGGCGTTCATCCGGAGCACTCGAGCACGTGGTACGTGGCTGCCGCTTCCGGGGGCGTCTGGAGAACGGAGAATGCGGGCATCACGTGGGCTCCTATCTTTGACGACCAGGGCTCCTATTCGATCGGCTGTATCACCCTCGACCCGAACGATCCAAAGGTTGTCTGGGTGGGAACCGGTGAGAACAACTCGCAGCGATCGGTGTCCTACGGCGATGGCATCTACAAGTCCGTCGACGGCGGTGTGAGCTGGAAGAATATGGGCCTGGCCGAGTCGGAGCACATCGGCCGGATCGTGATTGACCCGCGAGACTCGAACGTCGTCTACGTGGCCGCCCAGGGACCCCTCTGGCGAGCGGGTGGCGATCGCGGCCTCTACAAGACCTTGGATGGTGGCGAGAACTGGAAGAAGGTGCTCGAGATCAGCGAGCACACCGGCGTCAACGAAGTCTGGATCGATTCCCGCAATCCGGATGTTCTCTACGCCTCTTCGTATCAGCGTCGCCGGCGTGTCTGGACGTTGATCAACGGCGGCCCCGAGTCGACCATCTTCAAATCAAGCGATGCCGGCGAGACCTGGCGGAAGATCGACAAGGGTTTGCCGGAGGAGGACAAGGGCAAGATCGGACTGGCGGTATCACCAGCAGACCCAGACGTCCTCTACGCGATCGTGGAAGCGCTGGACGAGAAGGGCGGCTTCTTCCGATCGACGGACGGTGGATCCAGCTGGGAGAAGCAGTCCGACTACACGTCGAGAAGCCCGCAGTACTACAACGAGCTCATCCCCGATCCGCTGCACGTCGACCGCGTCTATTCGAACGATACCTGGCTGCATGTGACCGAAAACGGTGGCAAGTCGTTCGAGAAGGTTCCCGAGCTCGCCAAACATGTCGACAACCACGCCCTCTGGATCGATCCGGACGATACCGACCATCTGGTCGCGGGTTGTGATGGCGGTGTTTACGAGACCTGGGATCGCGGTCGAGCCTGGGAGTTCAAAGCCAACCTGCCGATCACCCAGTTCTACAAGATCGCGATCGACAACGCTTCGCCGTTTTACAACGTCTACGGTGGCACCCAGGACAACTCGACCCTGGGCGGTCCGTCCCGGAATACATCCGAGCACGGCATCACCAATCGGGACTGGTACGTGACCCGAGGTGGCGACGGCTTTGATCCTGCTGTCGATCCCGAGAACCCGGAGATAGTCTATTCGCAGGCGCAGTACGGCAACCTGATACGCCTGGACAAGAGGAGCTGGGAGCAGACCGACATCCAGCCCCAGACCGAGCCCGGTGAGGACCCGCCGCGCTGGAACTGGGACTCGGCGTTTCGGATCTCGCCGCACTCAGCGACGCGGCTCTATTTTGGGTCTCAGCGCCTCTATCGATCCGATGACCGCGGCGATTCCTGGCGCCCGGTGAGTCCCGATCTCACGCGCAACCTGGACCGCAACCAGCTCGAGGTCATGGGGCAGGTCTGGGGGGTGGACACCGTTGCCAAGAACAAGTCGACGTCGTTCTACGGCAATATCGTTTCGGTGTCCGAGTCGCCGTTGGTCGAGGACCTTCTCTACGTCGGTACCGACGACGGCTTGATTCAAGTCTCCGAAGACGGCGGTGCGAACTGGCGCAAGGTCGATTCGTTTCCGGGCGTGCCCGACATGTCCTATGTGAGCGACCTCGAGGCTTCGCTCCACGATCCCGATACGGTGTTTGCGGCTCTGGAAGACCACAAGTCGGGCGACTTCAAGCCATATTTGCTGAAGTCGACGGATCGCGGGCGCACCTGGCGCTCGATCACCGGGAATCTGCCCGAGAAGGGGCTGATCTACACGGTCGCTCAGGACCAGGAGGTAGCCGACCTGCTCTTTGCCGGAACCGAGTTCGCCGTCTACGCGAGTGTCGACGGCGGTGAAAACTGGGTAAAGATCGGCGGGCTGCCGGTCATTTCCGTGCGTGACCTCGAGATTCAGCGGCGGGAGAACGACCTAGTCGTCGGCACGTTCGGGCGAGGCTTCTTCATTCTCGACGACTACTCGCCACTGCGGCAGATGAGCGAGGAGTCGCTGGCCGCCGAGGTGATTCTCTTTCCGACGCGTCGTACCTGGATGTTCCAGAAAACCTTCGAGCTCGGCTATAACAACGTCGCCTTCCTGGGAGACTCTTTCTACTCGGCGCCGAATCCGCCTTTGGGAGCGGTCTTCACCTACTACTTGAAAGAGGGGCTCAAGTCGCCCAAGGAGGCTCGTCAAGAAGAGGAGAAGAAAAAGCGTGAAGCAGGCAAAGCGCTCGTCTATCCGAGTTGGGAGAAGCTGCGCGCCGAGGATCGCGCCGAGGATCCGGTCATCGTGCTGACGGTGCGCGACGCCGACGGATACGTGGTTCGACACCTCACCGGCCCTGCCAAGAAAGGGATTCATCGGATTGCCTGGGATCTGCGCTATCCCTCGCCGGAGCCCACGCGCCTCGAGCCGGGAGAGAAGAACGCCTTCTCCACAGACCCGATGGGGCCGATGGTCGTGCCCGGCACCTACTCGGTCTCGCTTTCGAAGTGGCAGGACAACCGGCTCGTCGAGCTCGCGGCGGGGCAGGCGTTCGAGACCGTGCCGACAGGAGCGGCGCAGCTCGCGGCGGCGGATCGCACCGAGCTGCTCGCGTTTCAAACCAAGCTGGCGCGGCTGCAGCGGGCGATCTTGGGCGCCAACCGGGTCATCGAAGAGACGGAGCAGCGGATCAAACATCTCCGGCGAGCGGCGCTCGACACTCCCAACGGGAATCCCGAATGGCTGTCCCGCCTCGAAGTGGCGGAGACTGCCGTCGATGAGTTGAAGACCGAGCTACAGGGTGATGAAACGGTCTCCAGCCGCAGCGAGCCGGCCCCACCATCGATCACAGGTCGTGTCGAAAGAGCGGCGTCGCGGAGCTGGACGTCGAGCTCGGCGCCCACCGCGACCCAGTTGCGCGCGTATGAGATCGCGGCCGAGGCGTTTGCGCCCGTGCTGACCGATCTGCGCGGGCTGGTCGAAGACGAGCTCGAGGTCCTGGAGTCGGAAATGGAAGCGGCCGGCGCGCCGTGGACGCCGGGCAGGATTCCGAGCTGGCAACCCGAGTAAAGCAGGAGCCCCCCGATGAGACAGGCGAAGACCCCTTTCGGACTTCTGGTCGCCGGCCTGGTGGCGGGCTGCGTGGTCCTGGCGGCGGCGTCGCCGGCGATGGCCCAAGTGTCGGAGGCCGCCCGCCTTCATGACCTGTTCGACCGCGAGTGGGAGTTTCGACTCGAGTCGAGCCCACTGTTCGCGACCAGCGTCGGCCGGCACGAGTGGAACCACCTCCTTCCCGACGTATCACCCGCTGCGCTCGAACGGCAGATGGACGCGACCCGGGCGTTCCTCGCCGAGCTGGAGACAATCGATCGCTCGACGCTCGCGCGAATGGATCAGGTCAACTACGACATCTTTAGACGGCAACTCGAGCTGCGAATCGCCAGCCACGCGTTTCACGAGTACCAGATCCCGATCAATGCCGATTCGGGTTTTCACAGCGGCTTCGCTCGCCTGGGCAAGAACGTGCCGCTTGCCGCGGTCGAGGACTACGACAACTACATCGCGCGGCTCAGGCGTTTCGCCAGCTACATGCAGCAGCAGATCGAGAACATGCGAGCGGGTCTGGCAAGCGGTCGAACCCTACCCAGGGTGGTCCTGCAGGGGATCGAAGGCACGATCTCGTCGCACATTGTCGACCGCGTCGAGGACAGCGTTTTCTGGGAGCCGTTCACGCGGTTCCCGAGCACCTTAGAGCAACAAGATCGCGTTCGACTCGGCGCTTCGGGCGGCAAGGCGATCCGCGAGAGCGTGGTGCCGGCGTACGCGGCGTTTCTCGAGTTCATGACCGACGAATACATTCCCGGATCAAGAGACTCGTTGGGTGCTTCCGAGCTTCCTTCCGGATCCGATTACTATCAGTACACGATCCGGAACTTCACGACGCTGGATTTGACGGCGGCCGAGATCCACGAGATCGGCAGGTCCGAAGTCGAGCGAATCCGTGCCGAGATGGATGAGATCATCGAAGCCGTCGAGTTCGGAGGCAGCTTCGAGGAGTTCCTGACTTTCCTGCGCACCGATCCGCGTTTCTATGTCGACTCGCCCGAGGCCTTGCTCAAGGAAGCCGCCTGGATCTCGAAGCGCATGGACGGCAAGCTTCCGGCGCTCTTCAAGACCCTGCCGCGCCTTTCGTACACCGTGGAGCCGGTCCCCGACTATCTAGCACCCAAGTACACGACCGGTCGCTATGTCAGCCCGCCGCTGGGCAGCGTCGAACCGGGCCGCTATTGGGTCAACACCTACGATCTCAAATCGAGGCCGCTCTACAACCTGGAGGCGCTGTCGCTTCACGAGGCGGTACCCGGACACCATTTCCAGGTGTCGCTCAACCGGGAGCTCGAGAGCCTGCCCGAGTTCCGTCGCTTTTCGTACATTTCGGCCTTTGGTGAGGGCTGGGGCCTCTACTCGGAGTGGCTTGGGCTCGAGGCCGGCTTCTACACCGATCCGTACTCGAACTTCGGACGGCTGACCTACGAGATGTGGAGAGCGTGCCGGCTGGTGGTCGACACCGGCATTCACGCCATGGGCTGGACGCGCCAGCAGGTGATGGACTTCCTGGCGTCCAACACCGCCCTGCCGCTGCACGAGGTCGAGACCGAGACGGACCGCTACATCTCCTGGCCCGGGCAGGCGCTCTCGTACAAGCTCGGCGAGCTCAGGATCAAGGAGCTGCGCAGGCGAGCCGAAGAGCGGCTCGGTAAGGGTTTCGACGTGCGCGAGTTCCACGACGCCGTGCTCCTGAGCGGCTCGGTGCCGCTGCCGGTGCTCGAGGAGAACATCGAGCGCTACATCGAGTCGAAGGCGATGACCATGGCGCCATTGGGCTAGCGTCGCCGGCACGCCCGTGCCGGCGCGCTTCGTCGCCGATTAGGCAGAGCAGACGTCCAGGGGCCGCCTCGGGCTTCTCAGTCTGCCTGGGTCCGGCCCTCGGCTGCGCGCCGCTTCGCGCAGACCACCTGAGGCCTTTGACCCACCCTCTTGAGCACTTGCGGCGAGCCCCCTGGCCGGCTGCCTGCCGATCGGCTTGTTCTCAGCGTTCTTCGTGTCGATGCGAAAAGCTGGTCTCGGCCCTGCCGGCGCGGAGCCGTTTGAGGCGGTGCGAGGATCCGGCGTGGCGAGTGGAGGGGAAGGCGAGGAGGAGCGATTTGCCCGCACCGCAGCGGGGTGAGAAAAGGGGGACCGTCTCTTGACCCGGAGTCTTTTAATGGGTGTCCCCTTTTCGCGGCTGAGAATCAGTTGGGAGGGGACACGAAGGAATCGTGTCCCCGATGCCCGAGACGACCTCTCCAAGAGCCCGCCGGATCGCACGAGCCGAAAAGCTCGAGCGGCGGCAGGGCCGAGACCGGCTGCATGCGCCGCCATCGGGTCCATCGCTTGACAGTCTGCCGGGGAACGCCTATACTTGCATTATGACGCAAACAAGCAATAGTCAGGCGGCATGCTGTTCGGACCTCGAAGACCTGTTTCCATCGGGTTTTTTCAAGGCACTCGGAGATCGCAATCGGATCGCGTTGATGGCGCGACTGGCGACCTGCTGTGACTCGAAGACGGTGTCGGAGCTCTCCGACTGCTGCCCGACCGATCTCTCGGTCGTGTCCCGGCATCTCGCGACCCTGCGCGAGGCTGGCATTGTCGAATCCCAGAAACGTGGGCGCGAGGTCTTCTACCGATTGCGCTATGACCAGGTGGCGAGCTCGCTGCGCCGAATGGCGGATGCCATCGAGGAGTGTTGTGCGGGGCCGGGCGAATGGCGACCCGCCCCGGAGGCTAACGGAGGTTCCGAATGAGCAAGAAAGATCAAATCCGCAAGAACGTCTCGCGTGCCTACGCCGAAGCGGTCACTTCCGGCGAGGGCTGTTGTGGTGGCTCGAGCAGCTGCGCGCCATCCGACAAGACCCCGAAAGGGGTAGCGGCCAAGACCGCCGGCTACACCGAGGAGGAGCTGGCTTCGCTTCCGGCAGAAGCGGCCGTCAACTCTTTTGGCTGTGGCAACCCGACCGCGTTCGCGGGCGTCAAGCAAGGCGAGGTCGTGGTCGATCTCGGCTCGGGTGCCGGCATCGACTTGCTGCTTGCGGCGCAGAAGGTGGGCTCGACAGGCAAGGTGATCGGCATCGATATGACCGACGAGATGATCGCGCGAGCCAGGCAGGCGATTGCTTCGGCTGGTGCCGACAACGTCGAGGTTCGCAAGGGCTTCATCGAGGAACTGCCGGTTGCCGACTCCTCGGTCGACCTGGTGATCTCCAACTGCGTCATCAATCTGTCGCCCGACAAACCCAGGGTTTTTCAAGAGATCTCCCGAGTGCTGCGACCGGGTGGTCGTATGTCCGTCTCCGATATCGTCGTTGAGGAGATGCCCTGGTGGCTGCGCAGGATTCCCAGTGTCTACAACTCGTGCGTCGGCGGAGCCATTAGCGAGAGGAGTTACGTCGCTGGTCTCGAAGCAGCGGGTCTCGAGGATGTCGAGGTGCTTGACCGCTTGGTTTACGACGCCAGCCAGATGACCAACCTGGTGCTCTCGGAGGTTCCGGGCCGGCTCAAGACATTCGTGCGCAGATTCGGTCTGACCGGGCTGGTACGCTTCGTCGCTCGCAGGCTAGAGGGCAAGATCTGGAGCGCGCGGTTTTCGGGGCGTAGACGCGTCGAGACGGCCTCAGCGGCGTAGGAAGCCCGATCGGAGCAACGAGGCACTCGAGCCGGTCGGGCGCACCGTTCGGCCGGCTGTTCGGCTCGCGACTGCGGTACGATCATTTCGGTTCGATAACGAGTCGTCAAAGGAGAGCTGAATGGCCGAGAAGAAGCCGCAGAGCCTTGCCAATCACCGGCGCTTCGTGCCCATGTACCACGTCGTGTTGTTCTTGATTCTGGTCGTCAATCTGGTCTGGTCCGCCTGGCATTTGTACAAACAGCCCGGCGTAGCGGCGACGATGAACCTGCTGGTCGCCTTTGGCCTCGGCATCCTCTTTCTCTACGCGCGCACCTTTCCACTGGCGGCCCAGGATCGACTGATTCGTCTCGAAGAGCGACTGCGGCTGGCCGAGATTCTGCCCGAGGACTTGAAGGGTCGAATCGGCGACCTCAAGGAGGGCCACCTGATCGGGCTGCGGTTCGCCTCTGACGAGGAGGTGCCGGATCTGGTGCGCCAGGTCCTGGACGGCAAGCTCAAGGGGCGTGAGGACATCAAGAAGGCGATCAAGAACTGGCGGCCCGACTACTATCGGGTCTGATACTTCAGAGCTGTAGAGCGCGTCGGCGCCGGCCCCATGAGGCACCACCCCCGAGCTCGTCGCCTCACTTCGCCGGCGCTCTCGGGCGATCCGCTAGGGCTCGCTCGGGGCTCGCCTTGGACGGCAGCAAAACTCCCTGCGGTCGCCCCTCCGGGGACGGGCAGCCGTGAAAGGCACCTCCGCTCGCCTTCTCTCGCCAAGCGGATCCTCGCCCAGATGCCAACGCTTCACTTGGCGAGGGCTCGGGGGCGGTGCGCTGCTTTCCGATCACTGCTGCCGAATCGCTAGTCGGCGCAGATCGCTGGACTCTCCAAGGTGCAGAGGGATCACGCGCGAGCGGCACCTGAGCGCGATCTTCTCTCGAGCAGCTGGTCGGGGTTCTGGTAGGCAATGAAGGCGATTCTGAGGGGTTCGACGGCGGCTTGGGTTTCGGACCGCCCGTCGTCGTCGGGGGTCGGTCCGCCGCAGGCCGCGACGGTGGCCAGAGCGGCGACGGCAATCAGCCGCGGAAGACTCGGGTGCCTCATTGGAGGCTCTCCACGTCGCTGCGATAGAGGGCCCGGTATCGGTTCACGATCTCGTCGGTCGACTCGAAATCGCCTTCGGCGAGCGACGCTCGAGCTTGGTCCATCAGTCCGGCGAGCCGGTCCAGCAGGGGGAGGTTTTCGGGATCTTGCACGTCCCACTTGTGGGCGCGAATCTCGAAGGCCACGGTGCCGAAGGTCGTGTCGATGAGATTGGTTTCCCGCCGTTCCTTGAGTAGCTCGTAGGGTGCGAGAAAGAAGTCGAACTCTTCGAGCTCGGAGGCCAGCGTATGCACGGTGTCCTCGTAGGCTTCGACGCCGTCGCCGACGGTCTCGAGATATGCGGTCAAGTCCGCGCGCTGGTCTGCGCTCAGCTTGAGCGAGTATCGCTCGTCGAACCAATTGACGACTTCGGCCAGGGTCGCCAGTCGGCCGTCATGAAAGTACGGTGCGGTGTGGCGAATGCCGAGGAGCGTCGGTGTGTCGAGCGCCCGATCGCGTGAATCGACCTCGGAACCGTGGACCGTACCAATGTCATGCCGCTTGCGGTCGAGAAAGTGGTCCGACGGCACATGGCAGCTGGCGCACGAACGATCGGCCATCTGCGCGAAAGGTCTGTTGAAGAGGGCCTCTCCACGGCGCGCCGAGGCTGGGGCCGAGTCGGTCAAGATGCCATCCGGCCCGAGCGCCGGGTTGGGGAGGAACTCGAACTCGAGCATGTAGGCGACCAGGGCATCGAGCAGAATCGGTTCGGGCTCGTCGCCCGAGAACTCGTTGACGATGACGTTGCGGGTGAAATCACGCAGGGAGTCGAAGCGCCCGTTGCGCCCGTAGGGAGCCGTGAAGCGCAAACCGCGCAGATCCGGTATGTCCAGGGGGTCGAAATGCCCGTTGTTGGCGTGAGCACCGAAAAAGCTATTCGAAACGTCCATGCCGCCCGGGACCGGCGAGCTGCCGTCTACGCGCACTGGGTTTGTACTACAAGTCAAGCCAGAACCGGCGTGCGTCGGCCTCGGGATCCATCAGAATCGGCTCGGAGGCTCCGGCTGCGCCGAGAATTCTCGTCGATCGGCCGGCAGCTTCGTATAGGGACCACGCTGACAGTTCGGAATCGCTCGGGACTCCGCTGCTGGCGAACGCAAGCCAGGCTTCCTGGATCACCTCCGACAGTCGATCGGCCTTCTTGCTGGCCAGATAGAGCGGTCTCAGCCAGCGCGTGCGCTGGGTGCCGAAGACCAACGGCACCTCCGCAGCGTGGCAGGCGCCCAGGGCCTGGCGGAATGCCGGGATGGGGTAATCAAAGCGATACATGTAGCAATTCGAGCCTGCTCGTGTCAGTGCCTCGGCGAGCTCGATGGCAGGCATCCGGAAGTATTCGTCGCTACGGCAAGCAACCCAGGCTTCGTAGGCGGTCCGTCGACAGCCTCGGACCCTGGTGATCTCACGGTAGATCTCGGTCGCCGCCGCGGCCGACTTGCCGCTCCGGCCGCTGCGCTCGAGCAGGCGGCCGACTCGCCGCTCGAGCTCGTCGAAGCTCATGGCGCGGAGCGCTATGGAAGCGGAGGTGAAGAGCTTCCACTCATCGCGATTGGTTCCGATGATGACCTCGAGAGGCACGACGCCGCTCTGTCCGATCATTGTCAGTGGGTGTTGTGGCAAGAGGTCACCGTCGACGGCCGGTTGCCAGGGTAGCCGTCCCATCTTGCCGCTGTCGCCCGCAAGCGCCGATCGTTGAGCGCGCAAGAGGGTCGCGACCGGCAGAGAGCGGAGACCTTCGAGATCGTCCGCGGTGAGACCCACCGTGTCGAGAAAACGCTCGGCTATATAGGCGGCTTCGTTCCGCGTCGATACGTTGGCGCAGGCGCCGCTTTCCAGAATCGCTCGCCGGAAAAGAGACGGTGCTGTCGCGACCAGAACACCGAGGCTCATGGCGCCCGCGGATTCTCCGAACACGGTGACGTTCTCGGGGTCGCCGCCGAATGCGCCGATGTTGTCTCGTATCCACTCCAGCGCTGCGATCTGATCGCGAATGCCGAGATTGGAAGGCGCATTGGCCCGCGAGCTGAGATCGGACAGGTTCAAGAATCCGAGAGCACCGAGGCGGTAGTTGAGCGAAACCACCACCACGTTGCCCTTGCTGGTTAACGACTCGGCGTCGTAGAGGAAAGTGGAGCCGGCGCCCAGAACGAAGGCGCCGCCGTGGAGCCAGACCAGAACGGGCCGCCTGTCCGCGTCGATCGCCGGCGTCGAAACGTTGAGAGTCAAAGAGTCCTCACTCATCGGTCCACGGACCAGCCGGGAGATCTGGCTGATCGGGCCCAGACGCGTTACGGCGAGCTGGGGCGCAGCCGGCCCCGGGCCCACGGCGTCACGCACTCCCGTCCAGGGCTCCGGAGGGAGCGGCGGAGCGAAGCGCAGCTCGCCGGTAGGAGGACGCGCAAACGGGATTCCTCCGAAATAGAGGCCCGAAGCTCGAGCTCGACCGCGCAGCCGCCCTCCGGGCGTATCAACGGTGACGGTCTTCATGAGCTCGGTGGGGTCAGAGGCAAGAGGTGTAGGCCCGATGGCAGTATAGACTCGCTTCGAAGGAAAGCACGACAGGTGGCCGAGATACTCGTGGTCGAGGACAGCCCGGACCAGGCGCTGCTCATTGCCGCGCTTTTGGAGAAGTCGGAGCACTCGGCGACGGTTGTCGAGAGCGGAGCGGCGGCTCTCGATCAGATCGAAGCGGCTCGCCCCGATCTCGTGGTGACCGATCTGATGATGCCCGGAATGGACGGCCTCGAGCTGGTCGAAGCGGTAAGGACCAGGTACGCGGATCTGCCGGTGCTTCTGGTCACGGCATTCGGCAGTGGGGAGATTGCGGTTGAAGCCTTGAAGAAGGGCGCCGCAAGCTACGTGCCCAAGCAGCGACTGGTGGACGATCTGCCGGGCACTGTCGAGAACGTGCTTGCGCTGGCTCGCGAGACCCGGCGGAAGACGCACCTGCTCGAGTCACTCGTCGAGTCTCGATTTCGGTTCGTTCTACCGAACGAGGAGAATCTGATCCCCGGGCTGGTCGACTTCCTTCAAGATCGCATCTGCTACCGCAACCCCGACTGCGACGAGAACCTGTTGATGCAAGTCGGAATCGCGGTGCAGGAGGCGATCCGCAACGCCATGCATCACGGCAATCTGGAAGTAAGCTCGGAGCTGCGGCAGAAATCCGTCGCCCTCTACAACGCCAAGGTCGAGGAGCGATTGGCGGACGACACCTATTCGGGTCGAAGAGTGACCGTGGCGGCGGTGTTCACGGGGCAGGATTTTCGATGCGCGGTGCGAGACGAGGGGCCGGGTTTCGATTCGGCGTCGATACCCGACCCGACCGATCCCGAGAATCTGTTGAAGACGAGCGGCCGTGGGATGTATCTGATTTCCATGTTCATGGACAGCGTCGGACACAGCGACTCGGGGACCGAGATCGTCATGACCAAGAATCTGGCCGGGTCGGACTAGGCTCCGGCCTGGTCGGCCGGCTTGAGCACGAAGGCCTCGGTGTCCAGGTTCGATTCCAGAGCCGCGCGGAAGTCGGCACCCGTGAGGGCTCCGGCGGGCTTGGCAAGCCGCTGCTCCAGTCCAACCACAAAATCCCACCAGACTTTCTCGCGCCGTGAGATCTCTTCTGAGTCCTTGAGCTGGCCGAAGTTCTGCACCCACTTGTTGTGTCGGCAAAGCATGCGGAACGAGTGTTCGGCACTTGGCCGTTCGGGTGACAGGCCGAGTACCTCGACGTCCTTGCCGACCTCGTGGATCGGCTGGCCCCATTCGCTGTAGCCGGAAAAAATGCCGCCGAGTTTCTCGAGCGCACTCGCCGTCCGGCCCTGGCCGACGCGCGTGAGTACCTTGGTCAGGAGCGGCAGCGTGACCGTGCGATGAATGGTGGGCTCGGCGAGCTTGATCTCCACGTCCAGCTCTTCGGCGACGATCGTTTTGATCTGATGAGACGTAACGCGGGTGTCTGTAGCGAGGTGTACGCGCTCGCCCACGGCCTCGGCCTTCTTGAGCGACGCGATGATCCCTTGGACCACGCGATCGACTGGGATCAGGTTGATCTGTGCCGAGGGATCGCCCGGGAAAACGCACGCCAGTCGAGCGATGGCCGCGGCTTTGGAGCGGTCGCGCCATCTTCCGCTGGTGGGCGACAGCGCCTGCCTGGCTCGCCCGAACACGTTGACCGGGGCGTTGACGACCTTGGTGTCGCCGCGGTTGTTGCCGGCGCGCGATTCGCCGATCACGATGGCGGGACAGAGCTGGCCCACGCGAAGTCCCCGGTCGAGCATGAAACGCTCGGTCTCGATCGAGGCCATCGCCTTGGTGAGCTCGTAGTAGTTGTTGTAGAAGTTCCGCGGAAAGACGATCTCGTCTTCGAGCGCCGGTTCCTTGGTCTGGCGGCCATGAATGTATGAAGTCTCGATTCCGACGTGGGCGACAAACGGACCCTCTGGAGCTGATTGCAGGCCGTGAGAGAACTCGAGGGCATTGAGCGTGCCGGTGACGTTAGCGCGGAATGACTTCTCGTAGGGGTCGTCGAAGGCGACGCTGGCGGCGCAGTGAATGACATGAGTCAAAGTGGTCCGTAGCGCGTCCAGTTCCTCGGCGGCGATGCCCAGGTCGGGCTGCTCGACGTCGCCGGCAACGAAGCGGAACTTCCCGGCCGACTCGCTTTCGGACAGCCAGAGCTCCTTGAGCAAGCGCCGGCCGCGCTCCGCCGGTGACAGGGTCTCGATGATCTCCTTGGTCTTGCGGTCGCGAATCACTTTGGGACGGATGACGACGACGACTTCGGCGATCTCGGGGTCGTGGGCGGCCTGCCAGAGAATCTCCTTGCCGACGAAACCGGTGCCGCCCGTGAGCAGGACCCGCAGGTTCAGGTGACCTTCCTTGCGGGTGGCCTCGAGCTGCTCTCGAGCCTGGTCCTTGAGTTTGGCCAGCCGTGACTCGATGTCGTCGCGCGAGAAACCGTGGCGCTTGTAGCGGAAATAGTACTCGCGATCCTTGAGGCCGAAGAGTGTGCGTGCCAGTTTTTTCGGGTCCCTATGGCCGATCATCCTGGCCAATGCGCGCGAGGTGCGGTGTCCGAGCCGGCGCATTTCCTTCATCTTCTTGCGCGCCAAATTCTCGTCACCGGTAGCCTTGATGATTCGGCTCATCATGAAGCGGGCCTGGACGTCGACCAGGTGATAGTCGCGATGGCTGTGGACCAGTAGCCGCCGGGGCTCGAAATCGTCTTCGAGGACTTCGCCGGTGGCCAGGCTGACTTTCTCGATGTACCGAGCCGGAGACATCTCGGCCGGGCGCTCCTGGGGTGTGGGGTCTGTCATCTCGTGCTCCGGAGGGTTTCAACCTAGCTCTTGTCTCGAGGTTTGTGCAAGTTCCCCGGTCTGGTGTACGAAAACGCGAAAAGTCGTGCCGCCGCCGGCGTTGCTCTCGACTTCGATCTCGTAGCCGAGTTGGCCACAAAGCGCCCGCGAGATGGCAAGACCGAGGCCCGTGCCCTGAAAGCGGCGACTCGTGCCGGACTCGGCTTGAGTGAATGCGTCGAAAACAGAATCGAGTTTATCAGTCGGGATGCCGATTCCGGTGTCGGCGACCTCGAGCCGAACCGGGTGCTTGACGCCCGCCTCGAGAAGCCTCACCGTGACACCGCCTTCGTCGGTGAACTTGATGGCGTTGCCGACGAGGTTGAAGATTATCTGCTTGAGCCGGACTACATCGGTGACGAGCTGGACCGGAGAGTCGGGCAGATCGGTCTCCAGACGGATCTTCTTAGCCACCGCTTGGCTGCGTACTTGGTCGACGGTTTCCGAAACCAGCTGGTTCGCCGTAACCGGTTGAAGATCGAGCTCGATCCTCCCCGCCTCGATCTTGGAGAGGTCGAGAATGCCATTGATCAGATGCAGGAGGTGACGGCCGTTGGCGGCGACGCGTTCGAGATAGATCCGCGCTTTGGATGAATCGCTGGGAGCCGACGGGGACAGCAGAAGGCTGGTGAAGCCGATGACCGCGTTGAGAGGCGTTCGCAGCTCGTGGCTCATGTGAGCCAGGAAGCGGCTCTTGGCCAGATTCGCGGCGCGCTCGACCTCGAGCTGCTCCCTGACTATCTCGTAACGTTCACGATAGGTGAGAATGGAAAGCACGGCGAAGCCACCGGTTTCCTGCATGCCAGGTTCGACGTCAGGCTCGGCCAGGCGGAGGTATGCCCATAACAAGGTCGCCCAGATCAGGCCGAATAGCAGCTTTCCGACCAGCTGGCCGGCCAGGATCTCAGCAACTCGGCCGGTTCCCAGAAAAGCGCCCAGCGTGAAGACGAATGCGTCGATGACAAGCACCGTTTCCAGCGCTACGACCAGGCGCATGAAGCGTGGCAGCCCCGCGAGAGACTGGCGCATGAACTCGTACACGATGACGATCAGGAAAAGGTCGAGCAGCAGCGCCAGAGTGCCGGCGGCGAACGGACGGGGATTGACCAGAAACACCGCGGTCGGAATCTCGAGTAGGTTCATGGTCGGAAGGCGGGTCATCTGCCACCCGGTGATCCAGAGCAATGCGGCGAGAGCGAAATTCACGCCGACCAGGCCGAAGATGAGCATTCGGGTCTTTGGGATGTCCTCGCGAAGATAGACAAGGAGCGCTGTGGCGACAACGCCGGTAAAGAGCACCGCCGATCCGGGCGAGACGAGCAGCGTCGGCGTGAGCCGGTAGTAGATGCTCGTGGCCAGGATGACGCTGAGCACCTGGTTCGAACCCAGGAGCACGAGTAGTGGACCCAGTCCGACGCGGCGGCGAAACCGGAAGAGGCCGAAGGTGATGGCGGCGACCAGAACCGTTTCGGCAACGAGATACAGCAGTATCGAGGTCGTGGCTGTAGGATCGCTCATGACTTCCCGGGCCGGGAGACTACGATTCTGTCAAACGGGTCAACCGCCGGCGGATCTCCCTGGGGAAGAAAAGGCCGGCTCGGGACGTTTCCGTAGAGAGAGTTGGAGAAGATGTCCGAGCCCACGATAGCCACACCCCAAACGCCCGAAGAGAACTCGCATTCGCCCGACCGGGCCTTGCGGACGTTACTGCGAGCGATTCATGCTCTTGACTCGAGTCTGGACCTGGATCAGCGTCTGGAACGGGTTGCGGAACAGGTCCGCCCGATCATCTCCTACGACACGTTTTCGGTCTTGTTGCTGGATGATATGGCGCGCGAGCTGCGATTCGCCTATGCCACGGGATTTCCCGAGGAGGTCGTCGAGCACTGGCGGTTCGGAATCGGTCAGGGGGTCGTCGGAAGCGCGGCCGAGAGCCGTCGAACGATTTGTGTTCCCGATGCACAGATCGAGTCTCGGTACATTTCGGCGGTCCAGAGTATTCGTTCCGAGGTCGCGATTCCCCTGGTGGTCAAGGATCGGGTGATCGGAGTTCTGGATGTCGGCTCAATGAGGCCGGCGTTCTTCTCGGACACCGACGTCGAGCTGCTCGAGCTTTTGGCCGACCATCTCGCCAGCGCGATCGAGAGCGTGCGAGTGCACCAGAACATGCGCGACCAGGCGAGCTCGCTTTCCTTGCTTCACGAGATCAGCCGGGAGATGACCTCGATTCTGAACCGCCGGCAGCTCCTGCGAAGAGTAGCCGGCCGGCTGAGGCAGATCATCGACTATGACTTGTTCTCCGTGATGTTTTGGGATGAAGGCAAGCAGATTCTGGAGCCGTGGTTTTCGGTCTACCGAGACGGCCGCAAGGTGGACTGGGTCGAGCCGATCAGTCTGGGTCACGGGATCTGCGGTACCGCCGCGGCTCTGCGGCAACCGGTGCGGGTAACCAACGTCGATCTCGACCCGCGCTATATCGCCTGCGTATCGGATATTCGTGTTCGCTCCGAACTGGTGGTGCCGCTTCTGTTCAAGGACCGATTGATCGGGGTCCTGGATCTGGAGAGCTCGCGCTACAACGCGTTCTCCAACCGGCATCAGCAATTGCTCTCGACCATGGCTTCGTCATTGGCGATCGCTCTCGAAAACGCGCGCCTCTACGAGAAGCTGCGCCGGGACGAACAGAGGCTCGAGAAAGACCTCTCGACGGCGCGGGAGGTTCAGAAGCAGCTCCTGCCCAAGCAAACGCCGTGGGTACGGGGGGTCCAGCTCGGTGTCGCCTATGAGCCCGCTCGGCACCTGGGCGGAGATTTCTATGACTTCCTGCCCTACGGCGACAAGTGTGTCGCGGTGGCGGTGGGCGACGTTGCCGGCAAGGCGACGTCGGCGGCGCTATTTGGCTCCCTGGCGATCGGTACGTTGCGCGAGTTCGCTGTGCAGAGCAATCTGCCACCCGGGCGCATTCTCGCGGCCATGAACGACAAGCTCGGGCGGCTCGGATTTTCCAGCCGCTTCGTGGCCATGGCTTTTGCCGTGTACGACGCCGACAGCCGGATGCTGACGCTGGCCAACTCTGGTCTGCCCTACCCGTATCTCGTCCGGGGCCGCACGGTTCGGCAGATCGAGGTGGCGGGGGTGCCCCTCGGATTGCTGCCGGACCGCTCCTACGAGGAAGTCGAGATCGAGCTCCAGCCGGGAGACTCTTTGGTCATCGCTTCCGACGGGGTCGAGGAGAGTCTGAGCACGAGCGGGAACGAATTCTCGTTCGACCGTGTTCGGGGAGCGCTGGAAAGGCTGGCAGATCGACCGCCGATCGAGCTCGCGGAGGGCCTCTTGGACTCGGTGCGCACATTCGCGCACGGCGCCGAGATCTCGGACGACCGCACCATCCTGGCTCTCCGAGTCGATTGACGCGAGCCCGCTATACGATGTCGCGATGAAGACCGTGCGAGTGTGTCTCTGGTCGGGGCCGCGGAACGTATCGACCGCCCTGATGTATTCGTTCGCTCAGCGCGAGGACACCAGGGTCGTCGACGAGCCGCTGTACGGGCACTACCTGCGGGTGAGCGGCGTCGAGCACCCCGGTTGCGAGGAAGTTCTCGAGGCGGTGGACACGGACGGCGACCGGGTCGTTCGGGAAGTCATTCTTGGACCATGTCGGCATCCGGTTCTGTTCATGAAGCAGATGGCGCATCATCTGATCGCGCTGGACCGAGGGTTCTTGAACGAGACCGTCAATATCTTGCTGATCCGACATCCGAGAGAGGTCCTGGCATCGTTGGTCAACCAGCTGCCGGATCCGAGTCTCGTGGATACGGGCATGGCGGTGCAAAGCGAGCTCCTTGATCAGCTCGAGGCCATGGGACAAGCGCCGCCGGTGCTCGACTCCCGCGAGCTGCTTCTCGATCCGGCCAAGGTGCTGAGGGAGCTGTGCGAGAGGATCGATCTCGAGTTCGATCCGGCGATGCTGTCGTGGTCGGAGGGCGCGCGGCCCGAAGATGGAGTCTGGGCCCCACACTGGTACGCGAACGTGCATCGCTCGACGGGTTTTCGTCGCTACCGCCCCAAGACCGAGCCCCTCGCAAGTCACTTGCTTCCACTGCTCGAGGAGTGTCGCCCCCACTATGATCGCCTCTATGAACGCGCGATTCGCGCTTGAGAGTCAAGGCGAGTAGCCATGCGAGAGTACAGCGCCGACGAGCTTCCTGACCCCCGCAACGCCGAGATCCTCGTGCACGTGGGCGGCGAGCTTCTGCCGCGGCGCGAAGCCAAGGTCTCGGTGTTCGACAGCTCGGTGCAAGGGGGTGATGCGGTTTGGGAGGGGCTGCGCCTCTACGATGGCAAGATCTTCCAGCTCGACGCGCATCTCGATCGGCTGGAAGCGTCGGCGCACACGATGGCGTTCGAAGGGGTGCCCCGGCGGGAGGAGATCAAGGCCGCGATCTTTCAGACGCTCGAGGCGAACGGCATGCGCGATGGCGCTCACATCCGGTTGACTTTGACTCGCGGTCCGAAAGTGAGCTCGGGGATGAGCCCGGACATGAACAGAGGGGGGTGCTGTCTCATCGTCTTGGCGGAATGGAAGGGTGCTGTGTATTCCGAAGGCGGCATCCGCCTGATCACCGCGTCGGGCCGGCGCAACTCGCCTCAGACTCTGGACTCGAAGATCCATCACAACAACCTCATCAACAACATCCTCGCGAAGATCGAAGCCAACGTCGCCGGTGTCGATGATGCGGTGATGCTGGACCTGCAGGGATTTCTTTCCGAAACCAACGCCACCAACATCTTCATCGTTCGACGGGGGGAGTTATTGACTCCTCGCGCCGACAGCTGCTTGCCCGGGATCACCCGAGGAGTCGTGCTGTCTTTGGCACAAGGCGACGGTATTCCGACGACCGAACGCAATCTCAGCCTCTCCGAGCTCTACTGCGCCGATGAGGCCTTTACCACCGGCACGGCCGGGGGATTGGTCCCGGTGGTCGAGGTGGACGGGCGGACGATCGGGCCGTATCGGCTCGATTCCGAGGCCGGACCGGGCCCGGTCACCAGGAGATTGCAGACGTTGTTCGGCGCTCTCACCAGGGTCGAGGGCGAGCCACTTCCCTTTTAGAAATCGGGGTTTAGGGGTCATTGCCCGGTGCCCGTCGTTTGACAAGCCGCCAGACTTTCTGCAACATAAGGCATCGTGTCTGCGAACGTTCTCAGGATCGTATCGCGGCGGCCCTCTAGGCTTGGGCGGCTGGTAGGGCCGGGCGGGTTGGGTCCCGCCAATTTGTGGATACGCCCAGAAAGGAGGTGGTCCAGTGGAAATTGATAAACGCGGTTTGATGGAGGTGGCGTCCTCTTAGAGGGCACTCCAAAGCGCCGTGGCGCACTGGAGGTGACCCCGAGCAAGGGGAAACCCAACGCCACCCAAACAAACCAACGAGAGCCCCGGCCGTAAAAGGCCGGGGCTCTTCCTTATGGTTCGGGAAAGCAATTGCAGGCGGGTCGAACCAGGGTTACAGTAGTATCGCTCTCAGCCGAAATGAGCAGAGACAGGATCGACTCGTCCGAGCAGCGTAAGAGCTCGCGCGGTCTCGTGGCGAATGACGACCGCGCTCTTCAACACTACGATCGGTTCTTCGAGCTCTCCTTCGATCTGCTCTGCATTGCGGGCTTTGACGGCTACTTCAAGCTGCTGAGCCCTTCCTGGGAAAAGGCGCTTGGTTACTCTCTCGAAGAGCTACGGTCGCGCCCTTTTATCGAGTTCGTGCATCCGGATGACCGGGGGGCGACCGCGCGAGAGGCGGCCAGGCTGGTCGACGGTGCGATCACGATCGCTTTCGACAATCGCTATCGCACCAAGGACGGTCGGTACCGCTGGCTCTACTGGAGCGCTGTTCCGGATATGGATCAGCAAGTGACGCTGGCGGTGGCGCGCGACATCACGGAGCGCAAGGAGTTCGAAGTGGAGCTGCGGGAAGCCAAGGAATCCGCCGAGGCCGCCAACGCGGCCAAGAGTGAATTTCTGGCGCGCATGAGCCATGAGCTTCGAACCCCTTTGAACTCGGTGATCGGCTTCTCGGATGTTCTGCTACATGGCAAGGGGGGCCAGCTGAGCCCGGTGCAGAAGGATTACCTCACGCGGGTCCGCGCCAATGGCAAACACCTGCTGGCCTTGATCAACCAGGTTTTGGATCTCGCCAAGATCGAGGCGCGCAAGGTCGAGCTCGAGATCGCGGATGTGGATCTGAGCGAGCTTGTTCTGGCCGTGGCGGTCCAGTTCGAGGCCCAGATCTCCGGTCGACCGATCGAGCTTAAGCTCGAGGTGCCCGAGAATCTGGATCCCATCCGGAGCGACACACAGAAGCTCAACCAGGTCCTGATCAACCTCATCGGTAACGCGGTCAAGTTCACCGAGGCAGGGACGGTGATCGTTCGGGTCGGGGTGGACCGAGCTCGGCCCGGGGTTCCGGTGTTTGTCGAGATCGAGGATACGGGTATTGGTATACCCGAAGAGTCGCAGGCGACGATCTTCGAGACTTTCGAGCAGGTCGACCACGGAACGTCGCGGAGCTTCGAAGGCACCGGGCTGGGGTTGGCGATCAGCCGATCTCTTTGCGAGCTCCTGGGTTATGAATTGTCGGTTCGAAGCCGGCAGAACGAGGGGACGACGTTTCGCATTGATCTGGAGCCGGGCAGCGAGCGCGAGTTGGAGCCCATGCCGGCGGCAGCCCCGGTCGTGGTACGGGCGCGGGCGGAGGAGCGGTCTCGAGCATCGAAGGGTGCGATCGAGTTCTCGGACAAGCTGGTGCTCGTGGTCGACGACGATGCCGACTCTCGCATGCTCTTGACCCACGCCCTGCATGACCTGGGGTGTCAGGTTCTGACTGCGAGTAGCAGCAGCCAGGGCATGCGCCTGGCACTCGAGCACCGTCCCGATCTCATCACCCTGGACCTGTTGATGCCGGAGGTGAACGGCTGGGATTTACTGACTCAGTTCCGGGCAGAACCGGATCTGCGGCATGCGCCCGTCGTCGTGGTGAGCAACGCGGCAAGAGAAAACGGGCAGTCGGCGGTCGGCGCTCTCGAAGTCCTCGAAAAGCCGGTGAGCCTCGAAGGCTTTCGTAAAGCGGTTATTCAGGGCTTGGCCAGCTTCCAGGGACGAGTGCTGGTCGTGGACGACAGCGAGGACGACCGTGACCTCGTCCGAGGGTACCTGGAGGAGTTCGGAGCCGTTGTGGAGACCTCGGCAAGCGGTCCGGAGGCGCTGGCACGCCTCGACGACTTTTCACCGGACATGGTGGTCGTCGACCTCGTGATGCACGGCATGAACGGCGCCGAGTTCATCGCCAGGCTGCGAGAAACGCCCGGCTACGCGGACCTGCCCGTGATCCTGGTCACGGCGAAAGATCTCGACGGCTCCGAGCTGGAGGCGCTGAGCCGCGAGACCGCGGCGGTGATTCAGAAGGGAGCGGGACTGAGCCGGACGCTGAGGCTCCTGTGCGGCCGGCTGTGGGGCGGTCCGCAGGGAGAGGCGCCCGTCGATACCGGCATGGCATCAGAGTAAGCTCGGCCGGCTGGCCGTCCCCGCTTGGACGAAGATCGTGATCATTGCGGCGGTGAGCCTGGTCGCGTGGGTGCCGACCGCGCTCTGGGGGCCGCAGAACCCTCCGACAACGCTCGTGTCGTTCGCGCGCAGGGTGAGGCCGCCCGGGCCCGGCTGGAGCCGGTATCTGGAAACCCCGGCGGAGTCACTTGCTCCCTCGGTGGTGCGGTTCGCGACCGGGCTTGCGGTCGTGTTCGGCGGGCTGTTCGGGATCGGCGCGGTCGTTCTTGGCCGCACCACGACCGGATGGGCCTGGATCGCCGTTGCCGTCGTGCTGGCCATCGCCAGTGTGGTTCGAGCCGGCTCGAGTGGGCTTCGTTGAGAAGAATCGCCTGCTAGAGTCGACGAGACGCTGGTTTTGATCACAACGAGAAAGATGGGGGGTCGAGAGCAGAATGTGGTGCCCAACATGTCGTGGCGAGTTCGTCGACGAGGTCACAACGTGCCCGGATTGCGGAACCCCTTTGGTTTCGGAGCTTCCCGAAGAGAAGGAAGTGGACGAGCCTTTCGTCAAGGTCTTCCGAAGCGCCGATGCGTCGCTGCTGCCGGT
>JAAENP010000476.1 GCA_024224155.1 bacterium | reverse complement strand
TAGCTCCTCGAGATTCTCGGCCATCTGGTTGAAGGACCTCTGCAGCTCACCGACCTGGTCTTTGCGGCGCACCGGTATTCGAGCGGCGAAGTCGCCCGCCCGTACCGCGTCGGTCGCCTGGCTCAGACGATTCACGGCCCGGCTGAGGGTGAAGATCATGAACAGAGCCATGCCAAGGGCGGCCGCGTAGATTCCCGCGAGCAGGCTCGCCAGCGAGATGAAAGCCGCCCAGGCGGCGGTATCGACCTCCGAGCTCGACAGAAAGTAACGAGCTACTCCTCGAGTCGTGCCGTTGAGCGTGGCGGTGACGTACTCGGCAACCACCTGGCCGTCGTCGAGAGCGCGGAGATCCTTGGAGACCTCGTTCCACCAGAGCCAGGGTTTGTCGACAAAACCCGTTCCGAGTTGCTGCTTGGAGAAGTACTGTTCGCGCTCCTTCGAGCCACGGCCAACCTTTACCGGTTGGAGCGAGTATTCCTTGCCGCCGAAGCTGACTCGGGTTCGCGATCCTTTGCGCGGGTCGTCCGAGCGGTATAGCTTGACCCAGACCTTGCCTCGGCGCATCAGCTCTTGGGACAGATCACCGGGATGAGTTGCCAGCGCCGCTGCATTGCCGGCGACCGCGGTCGCAATCAGCGTGAGAGATCCGTCCTCACGCGCGAAGTAGCGAGCTGCCTGGCCCCGGGTCGAGCTCTTCGGTCGGGCCTCGACGCCGGATGGCCAGGCCAGAGGCAGATCGGAGTCCCCCATAACCCGGCGCCCCTCCAGGTAGACGGCCATGCCCTGTCGCTCGGCGGAGAGGGAGCCTCCCTCGGAGAAGGACTGCAGAAGGGAATCGGCGGAGATCTGAAGATCGGCATACACCGAGCCAACGGTGTCGCGATAGAGATGGCCAAGAAAGAAACCCGCTACCAGATATCCGGAAAGAAAGATCAGCGCGGCGAGCATTGGAATCGGGAGGACACCGATCAGGAAGTAGGAAAACGCCAGCCGGCGTCCGACACGCCAGAGAAACCGTCGGGTGAGCGACCAGGCGAGCCAGAGCAGGAATAGCAGCACGGCGCCGGCGAAGAGCAGCTCGGCGGGAAGCAGCATGTAGGTCGCGCCGAAAAGGATCCCGAAGGTCCCCGAGACCATGGCGGTGCCGCCGATCAGAAAGGCGGCGACCAGCAAGAGTCGCCTGAGGGTGACGCGCGTCAAGACTCAACTCCTGGAAGAACTACGTATCTCGAGGCTTCCGTGTTCCGGGACCGAAAAGTAGTCTGACAAATTGGTAGACTTCCTGAAGTCAGAAGTGGCTGTCTGCTGGCCGGCTTCGAACCGGCGGAACCGCAAAGATCTTAACGCGACTGTTCCTCAGAAGGAGTTTCTTGGTGTCTCGAGTCCCCAGATCACAAGAGCATCTGAAGACCGGCTTTACCAGCGAGGCCTGCGCGGCCGCCCGCTATCGTGCCTACGCACGAGGCGCGGAGCTCGAGGGACTGCCCAACCTCGCCAAACGATGGCTGGACCTAGCCGAGGCCAAGGACGAGCTCGCGATTCGACAGCTGGCCGCTGCCGGGCAGGTCAGGGCCGCGGATCGCGGCATCGCCGATGCCCTGGCCGAAGATCGCTTCGAGAATGACGTCTTGTATCCCAAGATGATTCGCGACCTCGAATCGGATGATGTCGCGAACGTTCTGCGCGAGGTTGTCTCGGCCCAGCAGGGACACATCGAGCAGCTGGACGATCTCAGAAAGCGGCTGCAGGCCGCGAAAGGGGACATCGACTGACGACTCGGCTCGAGTCGGCAGAGAGCGTCGTGAGAACCGGAGGCCTCGACCGACGGCGTGCATGCCGGCGGAGGCGGATCGTCAATATGGTCTGTGCGCTGGGGCTGTTTCTGGCGCCGATCCTTGCCGGGCCCGCCCGTGCCGCGCTCGATCTTCCGGTTCGCCCGGATGTGCTCAGCCAGGAAATGAAGGACTGGCTCGCGCGCAAGATCCCGAGGCACGCCAATGAGTTGACCCAGCTCTCGCGGCTGCTCGAGGCGCTGCAGCGAGACCAAGACGGGCCTAGGCTTCGGTATCGGGAGGGATACACCGGGACCGCACAGGAGGCGTTCGAGACCGGAGAAGGAAATTGCCTTTCGTTTAGTCAGGTCGTTGTGGCAATGGCCCGCGAGCTCGGAGTCAGAGCTTTCTACATGGACGTTCGCCAATTCGAGGAGTTCACCAAGGAGGGCGATCTGGTGATAGTTGCCGGTCATATGACCGCCGGTTTCGACGAAGGAATAGAGCGGCGGATCCTGGAGTTCTCGGTCGGCCCGGATGTCGAGTACCGCAATGCCGTGCGCATCAGCGACGAAACGGCTCGTGCCTACTACCATTCGAACCGTGGCGCCGAGCATCTTCAGGCCGGAGAGATCGAATTGGCTCTCGAGTGGCTCGAGGCCGCGACTCAGGTTGATCCGAATCTCCCAGACGCCTGGGCCAACTACGGCGTAGCTTTGCGAAGGAACGGTCAGCTGAGAGAAGCCGAGGCGGCCTATCGTCGCGCGGTCGAGCTGGATCCTAATTTCTTTCCCGGCTACCAGAATCTGGTAGCCCTTTATCGAATGCGCGGTGACGGTGACGCGGCCAAGTTGCTGCTCGAGGTTCTCGGCCGCCAGACGACGCGCAATCCTTTCGTCTATCTGGCAGTTGGCGACCTGAGCATGGATCAAGGAGACTGGGAAGGGGCGCGGCAGTTCTACCGCCAGGGCCGGAGGCTGAGGCGCTCCGACCCCGATCTTCTGGCTGCCCTCGGGGAAGCCAACCTGAGACTGGGCGATCTCGAAAAGGCGGAGAAACTGCTCAACAAGGCTCTCAAGAAGGACCCCGAGAACGAGCGTGCGAAGCGCCTGCAGGGAGCCTTGGAGCGGACTTCAGGGGGCTAGCGAGAGTAGGGCCGAACTCGGTTGTGACCGTTACGAACATGCGCTAAGCTGCGCGCGCGAGGTCAGCCATGGTTGGCGAATCCTGGGTTACGACGACATTCGAAAGGCTCGAAGAGTGGGGACGGAGCAACTCGTTCTGGCCGCTGCCTTTCGGCACCGCCTGTTGCGCCATCGAGTTCATGAGCGTGGTTTCGAGCCACTACGACATGTCCCGGTTCGGGTACGAAGTGGTGAGGTTCT
The DNA here is from genome assembly GCA_024224155.1 of bacterium. NCBI lineage: Bacteria > bacterium. Next base: position 11,828 of record JAAENP010000476.1, on the reverse strand, counting down.
CGCCCCGACAGAGTGACCTCATGATCGTGGCCGGAACCATAACCGACAAAATGGCGCCGGTGCTGAAGAAGATCTACGACCAGATGCCGGATCCCAAGTGGGTGGTTTCGATGGGCGCCTGCGCCTGTTCGGGAGGTTTCTATCGGGCCTACCATGTCATGCAGGGGATTGACGAGATCATCCCGGTGGACGTCTATGTTCCCGGTTGCCCGCCCACTCCCGAGGGCCTGATGCATGGCATTCTCCAGTTGAAAGAAAAGATCGAGCGCGATCGCAAGCGTCTCAAGAAAGAGAAGGCAGCCCGTGCCGCTGATCGAGACGGCTCCAGTGCCGCTGCTTGAGAAGTACCCCGCCGACAGCGCAGTTCCGGTAGAGGGCCTCGATCAGCCGACCTGGCTGGTTCGCCGCGATTCGCTCAAGGAACTGGCCAGCGACCTCAAGGCAGATCCGGAAGCGGGCTACGACCTGCTACTCGATATTTGCGGAGTCGACTACCCAGGCCGAAGCGAACGGTTCGAGGCCGTCTATCACCTGTACTCGATTGGGCGCAAAGAACGTTTGCGGCTCAAGGTCGCGGTGCCGGAAGAAGACCCCGTCCTGCCGTCGCTCGTCGAGGTCTGGGAAGGAGCCGACTGGTTCGAGCGCGAGGCCTTCGACATGTTCGGCTTGCGATTCGAAGGCCATCCGAACTTGCGTCGGATCCTCACACACGAGGCCTTCGAAGGGCATCCCTTGCGCAAGGACTACGATGCCGCGCGGCGCTGGATCCTCACCGAGGACAAGGTCTACCGCCCGGCACCGAGGCCGGATGATGACGACTCGGACGACGACATGTTCGAGCGCATGACGATCAATATCGGCCCCTCGCACCCAGCGATGCACGGCACGTTTCGAGTCGTCGCTCATCTCGACGGCGAAGCGATCTCGGCGAGCGAAGTCGAGATCGGCTATCTGCATCGCTGCTTCGAGAAGATGGCAGAAACGCATACCTGGCAGCAGGTAATCCCCTATACGGATCGGTTGAACTACTGCTCGTCCTTCATCAACAACGTCGGCTACTGCCGCACGGTCGAGAAACTGCTGGGCATCGAGGCACCGCCCAAGGCGGTGTGGGCCCGAACGATCCTCTCCGAGTTCTCGCGCATCATGGATCACTGCGTCTGCAACGGCTCGTCGCTGGTCGATGCCGGTGCGTTGACGAACTTTTGGTACTTCTTCCAGCCACGCGAAGAGATCTACGGCCTTCTCGAGGCTTGCTCGGGAGCCCGACTGACCGTTTCGTACTGCCGCATAGGCGGGCTCGCAGCGGATCTTCCCCCCGACTTCGAGGCTCGCTGTCGGAGGCTACTGGAGATCATTCCCGGTTTTATCGATGACATCGAGAAACTCGTCAACAAGAACCGGATCTGGCTGGATCGCACGGTCGGCGTGAGCGCGATCTCGGGAGAGGACGCGGTCAATTGGGGTTGGACGGGTCCCTGTCTGAGAGCCTCCGGAGTCGCCAACGATGTGCGGCGCGATCATCCCTACGATCTCTATGACACGGTGGACTGGAACGTACCGGTGCTCGAGGGCGGCGACGTGTTCGACCGCTATCGACTCCGGATGATGGAGATTCGGGAGTCGCTGAAGATCATTCGGCAGCTGCTCGATCGCGGTATCCCGGAGGGACCGCACATCGTCGACGATCCCCACGTGGCGCTGCCGCCCAAGGAGGTGGCCTACAACCAGATGGAAGCCATGATCTACCACTTCAAGTTGATCATGGATGGCATTCAAGTGCCTCCGGGCGAGATCTACTCGGCGATCGAGGGCGCCAACGGTGAGTTGGGCTTTTATGCCATAAGTGACGGTTCCGGCAAACCCTACCGACTCAAGGTCCGGCCTCCCTGTTTTCCGGTCATGTCGACTTTCTCTCACTTGATTCGTGGTGGTAGTGTCTCGGACGCGATCGTTACGCTGGGTGGATTGAACATCATTGCCGGAGAGTTGGAGCGGTGACCGAGCACCCTAAGGAGACGAAGCCGTATCGCTACTCTCTGGCGGAGCGGCTCTACCTGCCGTTGTTGTCAGGCCTGGGCGTCACGCTCAAGCACTTTCTGCGCAACATCTTCCGGCGCGGCAAGAGCTATACGATTCAGTATCCTGAAGAGAGGCGCAACTACTCCCACCGATTCCGGGGCCACCACATCCTTACAGCGCGACCGGATGGCTCTCTTCGTTGCGTGGCTTGCTTCCTTTGCGCGACGGCGTGCCCGGCGGAGTGCATCAAGATCGAGGCCGGCGAGCATCCCGACGTCAACATCGAGAAGTATCCGGTGGTCTACGACATCGACATGCTGCGCTGCGTCTTTTGCGGCTACTGCGTGGACGCCTGCCCCGAGGAGGCGATCATCATGAGCAACAACTACGACATGGCCTATTTCAGTCGGGATCAGTCGATCGCGACCAAGGAAGAACTATCCAAACCCTATACCTACGACGCCTCGCAGCTGGGCTACCGGCCGCACTATCCCGAGGAGGACGCGCAACGCGCCGCGATTCGGGAGGGCGTCGTCGACCTCATCGCGGAAGCGCGGCGCTGGCAAGATGGCACCGTCGAGGCGAAGGCCTCCTAACCGGGCTCCCCACGGGAAAAACCAGTATGACTGATGTGACAGCCGATCCGAAGGCCGAAGACACCGCCCCAAACGCGGGGAAGCGAGAAGTCACGGCCGAGAGACTCGATGACGTCGTCGTTCGCTTCGCCGGCGACTCGGGGGATGGCATGCAGTTGACCGGGACTCAGTTCACCAGCACTTCGGCGCAGGTGGGCAACGATCTAGCGACGCTGCCGGATTTTCCGGCAGAGATCCGGGCTCCCGCGGGAACGCTTCCGGGAGTGTCCGCCTTTCAGGTTCGAATCGCCGATTACGATATCCATACGCCGGGCGACGCGCCGGACGTGTTGGTGGCCATGAATCCGGCGGCTCTCAAGAAGTCGCTCGTGGACCTCAAGAAGAACGGCATTCTGATCATCAATACCGACGAGTTCAAGGCCGGCAATCTCAAGAAGGCCGGCTACGAGACCAATCCGATCGAGGATGATTCCCTGGAGGGCTACCGGGTCTTTACCGCAGGGATCACGAAGATGACGCTGGCCGCGCTGAGCGACGTGGATCTCGACGCGCGGTCCAAGAACCGATGCAAGAATTTCTTTGCCCTGGGGATGGTCTATTGGCTTTTCAGCCGGCCGCTGGACAACTCGATGGACTGGGCCCGAAAGAAGTTCGCCAAGAAGCCCGAGATCGCCGAAGCCAACATCATGGCTCTCAAGGCCGGTTACAACTTCTGCGACATCACTCAGGCTTTTCAGACCCGCTACGAGATCGAGCCTGCGAAGCTGCCGGCGGGTACCTATCGCAACATCATGGGTAACAGCGCGGTTTCGCTCGGATTGGTGGCCGCCAGTCGCCGCAGTGGCTTGCCCCTGTTTCTGGGCTCATATCCGATTACTCCGGCAAGCGACATCCTGCACGAGCTCTCGCGATTCAAGAACTTCGGGGTGACGACCTTCCAGGCCGAGGACGAGATCGCTGCGGTTTGCTCCACGATCGGAGCGGCATTCGGCGGGGCGCTCGCCGTGACGACGACCAGCGGCCCCGGGCTGGCCTTGAAGTCGGAAGCGATCAACCTCGGAGTCATGATCGAGCTGCCCATGATCATCTGCAACATCCAGCGGGGCGGCCCATCGACGGGCCTACCGACCAAGACCGAGCAGTCGGATCTGCTCCAGGCGATGTTCGGGAGAAACGGGGAATCGCCGGTGCCGGTGATTGCGGCGGCCTCGCCGGGAGATGCCTTCGACACGACAATTGAGGCCTGCCGTCTGGCGATCAAGTACATGGTCCCGGTGCTGCTGCTATCCGACGGGTATATCGCCAATGGGTCCGAACCATGGCGGCTACCCAAGATAGAAGACCTGCCCGATCTGCGTACGGAGTTCCATACCGATCCCGAGAACTTCCTGCCCTATGCGCGGGACGAAGAGACGCTGGCGCGCCCCTGGGCCATCCCGGGTACCGCGGGGCTGGAGCACCGAATCGGGGGGCTCGAGAAAGAGCACCTCACCGGGAACGTCTCTTACGATGCGGCGAACCATCAGCTGATGACGGATCTGCGCGCCGAAAAGGTCGAGCGGATCGCCAATGACATCCCCGATGTCGAGGTGCTCGGGGATAAAGACGCCGATGTTCTGGTCCTGGGTTGGGGCAGCACCTTGGGCGCCATCACCGGCGCGCTGGTGGAAGCCCGCAAGCAGGGGCACAAGGCGGCGCGTGCACACCTGCGCTACATCAATCCCTTCCCCAAGAACCTGGGAGAGGTTCTGGACCGCTACCGTCACGTCTTGATTCCGGAAATGAACGGGGGGCAGCTGGCGCTGCTGATCCGGACCCGCTACCTCAAGGACGTGGTCTCGTACTCCAAGGTCCAGGGCAAGCCTTTTTTCAGGCATGAGATTTCCAACAAGATCGCCGAGATCCTCGGAGGTAAAAAAGATGTCCACTGAGCTTCCCGTGCTGACCAAGAAGGACTTCCAGTCCGACCAGGAGGTTCGCTGGTGCCCCGGCTGCGGTGACTATGCGATTCTCAAGTCCGTGCAGACCGTGCTCCCGGAGCTCGGCTTGCCCAAGGAGAAATTCGTGGTGGTTTCCGGCATCGGATGCTCGAGCCGATTCCCGTACTACATGGACACTTTTGGTTTTCATACCATTCACGGACGCGCTCCGGCGATTGCCACGGGCTTGAAGGCGTCGCGACCGGATCTAGAGGTGTGGGTTGCGACAGGGGACGGCGACGCTATGTCGATCGGTGGCAATCACCTGATTCACGTTCTGCGTCGCAACGTCGGCGTCAAGATCCTGATGTTCAACAACCGGATCTACGGCCTCACAAAGGGGCAGTACTCGCCCACCAGCGAGATTGGGAAGAGAACCAAGTCGACGCCGTTCGGTTCGCTCGATAATCCCTTCAATCCGTTGTCCCTGGCCATCGGGGCCGGTGCCACTTTCGTTGCCCGCAGCGTGGATATCTTCCAGAAGCACCTGCAGGAAACGATGCTGCGAGCGGCGGCGCACAAAGGGACGGCGTTTGTAGAGATCTATCAAAACTGCAACATCTTCAATGACAAGGCTTTCACCTACATGACCGACAAGGGCGTGCGTGATGATCAGGCGCTGGCTCTCGAGCACGGCAGGCCGCTCGTTTTCGGCAAGGAGCGGAACCGAGGCATTCGCTTGAAGGGCACTCAGCTCGAGGTCATCGAACTGGGCGAGCGTCACACCGAGGACGACTGTCTGGTCTGGGACGAGACACTCGACAATTCGGGGATGGCCTTTCTGTTGGCCCAGATGACACCTCCCGATTTCCCAACCCCGATCGGGATTCTGCGCTCGGTCGAACAACCGGCCTATGAGGATCAGATCGTTGCCCAGATCGATCACGAGATCGAAGCCAAGGGCCCGGGCACGCTCGAAGACCTGATCTACTCCGGCGAGACCTGGGAGGTCGGTGAGGACGGCCAGGTCACCTAGCTGGAAGTGGAGCGAACCAGAAAGGTCTCGCTGCCGACCAGTTCGGGGTCGAGCGAAAACTCGTACAGGTCCAGACCGCCGAAGAGTAAGCGTATCCGCGTGTAGCCTCGTTTACGCAAGCCGAGAACCATCTCCAGCGCTTCGGTGCCGCACTCGTCAAAGATGACGACCGCCTGCTGGCGGTCGTCGGGACTCCAGCCGCTTCCCGGATAGGGCAGGGCTCCGGCCAGAGTCCGGCGGCGGGACGGGGCTCTTCGGCCGTCTACCAGGAGCGGGGGGTGATTCCCCTGGAGCTGACGCAGAAGCGCGAAGGGAGACAGTTCGATGCCGGCATCGAACTGGACGATGGGCTTGCCGTCGTCGCGGGTGTAGGTAGGCATCGGTAGTGCCTGTATCCTAGCGAGGCATTGGAGTTTCTACCAAAGAGCGTGACAGTGCTCCGGAAGAGAGTCGCGAGGGCCTGGGCTCGGGACCTGGCGGCCGCTGAGGCCGCGCGAGCCGCTTTCTACCTTTCGCTCGCATCGTTCCCCGCGGCGATGGTGCTGTTTTCGCTGGCCGGGCTCCTGGGAAGCGAGCGCGCGCTCGAAGGCTTCGTCCGAGCGATTGCGGGCGGATTGCCCGAACAGGCGGCAGACGTGCTGGTGGCACTGATTCGCGAGGTGAAGGCCGCTTCGACTCCCGGACTCCTGTCGCTGTCGGCGGTGCTGACACTTCTGTGGGCTGCGAGCGTGGTCGAGTCGCTGGCCGCCGGGGTGGACCGAGCCTACAGGGTCGAGAAAAGGCGGGCCTGGTGGCGCCTGAAGGCGGTCGCACTGCTGCTTCTTCTAGTGAACTCGCTTCTCCTGGTGGTCGGAGCCGCGGCGGTGCTCGCGGGCCCTCGGCTGGCTCTGGCGCTCGGACTCGACTCTCTGGCCCGCCTCCTCAGCTGGCCGACGATCTGGGCCGTAATGACTCTCGAGCTGTGGATTCTCTACTATGTGCTCCCGGCTCCCGCTCACGCCAGAAACGGCTGGCGCATTCTCGGCGGTGCGGCTACCGGAACCGCGCTCTGGGTCGTCGGGACGATGCTTTTCAGGCTCTATCTGGCTCGCTTTGCCGAGCTCAACCTGGTTTACGGTGTTCTCGGCGGCGTCCTGGTGTGGATGCTGTGGCTCTATCTTTCCGCGGCGGCGGTCTTTCTGGGTGCCGAGGTAGCCGCCGTGTTGGAGCGCCGCTGGGCGAGCCGCCGGCCGAGCATCCCGGCCTAGTCGCCGGCGGTCCCGGCACCTGTCGCTAGTCGTTCGGGAGCTTGTCGAGCTGCTCCTCGAGGTCCTTGAGGCGTTCCTCGAGCTCCTCGATGCGCTTCTGAAGGTCGAGGCGGTTTTGACCCAGCACTTTGAACTTCTGAACAAAGTCCGGGTCGTCGAACCGCAGTTCGATCTCGCGTAAGGCATCGCGCAGGCCGCCGTGGTCGATTTCGAGGATCTGCTCCGGGATGTTGTCGCTGCCGACCCAGATCCGCTCGTGGTGTCGCTCGGCATCGGGCAGCGCGAATCGGCCGATGTCTATTGCCGGGCGCTCTCTTTCAACGATGGTCGCCGAGAGCGTGGTGACCGCGCCGTCGCGCCAGATCTCCAAGGTGGTGATGCTTTCGCCGGTGTGCTCAAAGACCCTCTTCGCGACCTCGCGGGGCGAGGCCACGCTTTCGCCGCCGATGGCGGTGAGGATGTCACCGACTTTCAAACCGGCCTGGGCGGCCGGGCTGCCATCGACCACGCTCGATATCAGAACGCCGGCTTCCTCCGGGGTGCCGAAGTGGCGTCGTAGTTCGGGCGTGAGCTCGACCATTCGGACGCCGAGGTAGCCCCGTCGGTGAGAGAGGCCGGCAATCACGTGAGGAGCGGCGATACGGCGTTCATCCATGATCAGAACTCGGTCTTCGTTCTCGAGCTCGACCGGCGAGCCGTCGGATGCGGAGATCACCCGGATGATTCTCTTCTTCTTGGCCTCTTCTGTCTCTTGATCGTTCGGAGCAGCCCACGCCGACCCGGTCAGCGAGCAGGTCAGGGCCAAGCCCAGGATCGCGGCCACCATAAGGCGATGTCTGATTGTCATGGCAGTTTCCTTTGCACTAGAAGGTCGTGTTGTCATTCGTCGATGCCGGCAGGACACCCCCCGTTTGAGGCAGGAAGAAAGGTGATAGGTCCAGGACGTAGTCGACTTCGTCGACGCCGCCCAAGTACAGGACGGGAGCCGTGCTCTCGGTCCGAGCGCGCAGTCTGTTCAGTTCCTGGGTAAGCAGCTCGTGTTCGCGGCGGATCTCCGTCACCTCTGCGGTCAGGCCCGCGCTCGGATCCTCGTTCCCGACGGGTACCAGAGTGAGCAGGGCGAGGCCGGCGACCGCGGCCGCGATGGCGCCCCACACAAGGCGCCGCGAGCGGAACTCGAGGCGCGGCTCCGGCAGGTCGTCCAGGCGTTTCATAACCTCGGCCTTGAACCCTGCCGAGGCACGCACGGCGGGCAGGTCCTCGAGCTGCCGATCGAGTGGGTCCATGGGTGAAGTCATCATGAAGCTCCTTGCCAGTAGGCCGCTAGGCTTCGCTTGAGCAGGGTCCGGCCCCGGTGGATCCGGGACTTGACGGTCCCCTCGCTGCAGCCGAGAGTCTCGGAGATCACTCGATAGCGCCAGCCCTCGATCTCGTGGAGAACCAGAGCAGTGCGGTAGCGCAAGGGTAGAGCGGCTATCGCCTTGAGCAGCTCGTTCCGGGCCTCGTCGTCCAGCAACGTGCGCTCTTGCGCCGGAGGCCCGCCATTGGACGGTGCGAGAAGGCTGCGGATCCTGTCCCAGCGAAAGGCCCTGCGTTCTTCGCTGCGCACCTGGTTAGTGGCGATTCGAAAGAGATAGGCCTTCAGCTGGCCGCGCTCCTCATAGTTATCACTCCGCTGATAGAGCCGAAGAAAGGCCTCCTGAGCTAAATCCTCGGCCCGTTCCTGGCTGCCGACCAGACGACAAAGATAGCCCACCAGGCAGTCCTTGTAGCGGTCGACGATCTCTGCGAAGGCGTCGGCCTGTCCGGATTTGACCCGTGCTATCAACTCGGCGTCGGACGCCTGGTTCAGTGCCTCGAGCATCTGCTCCCATAACCATAACGCTCGACGATCATCAGAGTTCCCGGCGGCGGTGGCGATCGACCTTGCTGGCCGCCCGTGCTAGCATTTTCGCCGTTCCACGGAGTCCGAGGCGGAGGCCCGGTGGACGAGCCGGGTGCAAGACGAAGTCCAGCGAATGAGTTCGACGCTAGCCCGGCGAGGGGAGAAACAAGCAGGAGATGTCAATGCGATGGAAGACCCTGGCGGCGCTGCCGCTGGCTATTGTGATAGCGAGTCCGTTCGCGCTGGCGGCCGATCTGGGGCGAGTTCGCTCGCTCGCCGAAGCCGGCCAGCCGGAGGCCGCGCTCGCGGATGTCGACGAGCATCTCGAGGAGTCCCCGGTCGATCCGGAGGCAATGTTCCTGCGCGCTCTGCTGCTGGCCGAAATGCAGCGGCAGGACGAGGCGCGCGAGGTTTTCGAAGAAGTCGCCGGGCTTCGCCCCGACCGGCCGGAGCCGCTGAACAATCTCGCGGTACTTCAGGCGGCGATGGGGGACTACGATGCCGCGGTCGAGACTCTGAAAGAAGCCCTCGGCACCCATCCCGCCTATCGCACCGCATACGAAAACTTGACCAAGATCTATGGTCAACTCGCCAGTGAGGCGTACAGCAGAGCGCTGAGCGTCGATGACGCTCACGACCGATCGTCCGTCGAGCTGGTGCTGATGAGCGAGATGGTCTTGCCCGAAACCGAACCGGTTCAAGTGGCGCACACTCCCATCGAGCCCTTGCCGTCTGCGGCCGACGCTGGGTCGATGGCCCCACCCTTGGAGATGGAAGCCGATACGGACGAGGCCGTGGCCGAGGCGGACATGGCCGTGGAGCCGGCGGCCGAGTCGGTGACGGCGGCCGGCGAGGCTCCGGTGACCCCTGACCGGGCCATCGAGGAGGCTCTGAGGCAAGGCCGGGATCTCGACTCCGAGCCGGCTGTGATGGAGTCGTCATCCGAAGCGATGGGCGAAACCGTGGCCGAATCCGGCGAGCTGGCCGCTCTCGTCGGGGCCTGGGCGCGAGCCTGGTCGGAGCAGCGGGTCGAGGACTATCTGTACTTCTATAGCGAGGGCTTCCAGCCGGAGGGCGACATGAGTCGTGACGACTGGGAGCAGCTCAGGCGAGCCCGCGTGGCGGCTCCGGAGTTCGTCAAGGTCTCCGTAGCGATCTTGGATTTCGAGGCCAGCGAGCCGGAGCGCGTGCTGGTCCGGTTCAACCAGTCCTACGAGTCGAGCACGTTCAGCGACGTGGTGACCAAGACTCTCGAGCTCGTGCGCGAGAATGGCGACTGGAAAATAGCCAGAGAATCGGTCGATTCGTAGCTCCAACCGCTTCATGATGATCCTGGGTCGTTCGCTCTTCCTCGGCGTACTGGCGATCGGTTCGCTCGTGGCGACGGTGGCAGGGGCGGCGGGTTTCTCGTCAACGTCGGACCGCAATCCGACAACTCTCGAGGAGCGGCGCCTGATGCAAGGTCTCTTCGATATTCGGCAGGGAAGGATCGAAAATGCTATCCGCAATATCGCCTATCTGGTGGAGCAGGAACCAGAATTCCGCCTCGCCCAGCTCGTCTATGCGGACCTTCTTTCGGCCCATACCGCACCGCTCGCCGACCTCGGCAACGGCAGTCCGAGCGAGTTGATCGACGGGCACGTGCAGGAGGCTCGGGCTCGCCTGTTGCGCTATCTGGAGGCGCCGCCACCGAACTCGGTTCCCAGGCAGCTGCTGAGGATTCCCCCCAGCACACCGGCCGCGATCTTCATCGACCTGTCCGCATATCGACTGTACGTGCTCGAGCAACGGGAAGGCCGTTTCGTCAGAACCAAGGACTTCTACGTCTCGATCGGAAAAGGCGGCGGCGAAAAGCGGTTCGAGGGCGACGAGAAGACGCCGGTCGGCGTCTACCTCGTGGCTTCGTACCTTCCCGGAGAGCGCCTCCCCGACCTCTACGGGGACGGTGCGTTTCCGATCAACTATCCGAATGCCTGGGACCGCCTCAACGGCAGAACCGGCAGCGGCATATGGATTCATGGCACCGAGTCCGCGTACTACAGTCGTCCTCCGCTGTCGAGCCGAGGCTGCGTGACCCTGAGCAATCAGGATTTTCGCGTGCTGCGTCGGCAGGTCGAGGTTTCGAAGACGCCGGTGATCGTCGCCGACCGCATCAATTGGGTCGATCCGGAAACGGTGAGCTCGGCCAGGGACGTGCTCGAAACGACCCTAGAGACCTGGCGCGCAGACTGGGAGAGCCGCAACAGCGATCGCTATCTGAGCCACTACGCCGCCGACTTTCGCACCCCTGGAATGGATCTCGACGCGTTCGCGCGGCACAAGCGGAGCGTCAACGCATCGAAGAAGTACATTCGCGTCGGGCTCGACGAAGTCGGGATCTATCGGTATCCCGGTGAGCCGGATCTGGCCCTGGTGGACTTCCTGCAGCGCTACGAGTCGGACAATTTTCGAGCCAGCCGGCGCAAGCACCAGTACTGGCGCCGCGACGGCAGCCGTTGGCGGATCATCTACGAAGAAGGCCTTTGATCGCCACGGTCGAGCCCGGCGCTCTATCTGGCCAGTGGAGTCGGCTCCAGCGACGGCTCCGGCAGCCGTTTTTGCAGCCAGCGCACCAGGTCCAGCCACATCTGGTGCTGTTGGGCGGGTGTCGGCATGATGCCGGCGCTCGGCAACTCGATGGTGACCACGGGCAGCCCCAGGTGCACGCCGGCCCATCTGCCTAGAGAACCGGGGTAGGTGCCCAGCTGATGTAGCCGCAGGGGGCCGAAGCTCCTGGGCGGGTCCGGAGGGCCGTCGAAGTCCAGGACTTCGAGTGGCGCGTGGACGGCGACGATCACGTCCGGTCGAAAGCGTTCGATCTCGGACGCCAGCCAGCGGCTCTCGGGCTCCGAAAGCGAAGAGCTTCCAGGATACCTGCGCGGATTTCGGGCGGTTTTCTCGACCCAATGTTGATGGGCCTGGCGCTGCCAGTCCGGGGACGGGAAGTTGCGATTGAGATCCACCCCGTTGGCGTTCATCCTCTGGGCCGGCCGTTGGAGCAGGCCGTCCGGGTTCAGCACCGGCACGATCCGCCAGTGAAACAGTCCGGAGTGGTGCTGCGTCAAAGTCTCGATCCAGGTGAAG
>JAAENP010000475.1 GCA_024224155.1 bacterium | reverse complement strand
GTCATTGCGGGAACCTCAAGGATGAGACTGCCTCCCGATGCCAACGAATGGTGGGTCTTCGACGCCACCATGGATCGCCAGCAGTACGTGCGCCAGACCCTCGAGGAATACCGCACCACTCCCACGGCTTGCGGGCAAGTACGCCGTGCCGATCACGATCTCGCTGTACGCCTCTACCAGAAGATGGTCCCGTTCACCGCGGTCGAGGGCGCCTTCGTCCTCGCCACAGCGCGAAGAACCTCACGCGATCCGCAACGCCAGCCTCTTGCCCCCATCGGCTCCTTGCGTTACTTCCTGCCCATCATCCGCGAGATCCTCGACAAGCCGGTCGATCCCGGCGAGATCAGCTATCTCTGGCTGAAGATGCAAGGCAGGCTCTGAGCCCGCCTCCACACCGGCGGCACCCCCGATGACGAGGGGGCCGCCGGCAGATTACGCACGTCACGTCTCGGCCGCCGGCACTCCCGATGATGGAGGTGCCGTCCGCCCGTGTGCACATCGCCGGCCGGCTGCCGTAACCGGCCATAGATCACGCACGCCTGACTTCAAACTCGCTCCGAAGACTCGATCCGGCTGGGGGTCGCTTTTGCTGAGC
>JAAENP010000474.1 GCA_024224155.1 bacterium | reverse complement strand
TCATTGGGCGGTCGAAGGAGTGGCCTATTCGGGAGACGAGGCGATCATTCCCCATCTGCTGCGAGTCTTCCACGACGACCCCGAGCCCTTCGTTCGGGAGCGGGCGGCCTGCAGCCTGGCCCAGTCGGGCATGCTCACGGGCGAGGCCAGGAGACTCGCGGTACCGGATCTTCTGGACTTCACCGAGGATCCGGTGCTCGACCAGCAGACCCGGCTCTGGGTCTACCAGGCCCTGCGCGACATTACCGGCGAGTCGCTGCCCAACGACCCGTCGGCCTGGCGCGACTGGTGGTGGCGGCAGAGCTGAGGGGAAGCGGAGTTCGGTCGAGACCCTTCGCTTCGCTCGAGGGCAGGCGGAGTCGACCGCTACAATGATTCCGGCGATCCGCGGCTGGAGGCCGGCCGAGTGCGCCTCGGAGGGAGCCTGTCCATCTCTTGATGGCTCCCGCAGAGGCGGCACCGGCGCGACTCAATCGCCCCGGTCGACACACAGAGGTCGACCGTTACAACGATCCGCGGCTGGAGGCCGGCCGCGTGCGCCTCGGAGCGAGCCTCTCTTCGCTCGCGGAGAGGCGGCACCGGCGGCCCGCTGTCGGTAGTTGAGACACTCTGCCTCCGACTCAATTCCGCAGAGGCTTGCCCTTCTTCAGCATGTGAGCCATCCGCTGCTGCGATTTCGGCTCGCCGGCCAGCGACACGAACACCTCTCGTTCGAGGTCGAGGAAGTACTGCTCCTCGACCGGGTGGATGCCGTTGCCGCGCTCGCCACCGCTGATCACGTGCGCCAGCTTGCCGGCGATGAGTGCGTCGTGCTCCGAGATGGTGCCGGCCTTGAGGAAGCCGTCGATCACGACCTGGATCGCCAGCCGACCGCCGACACCGGGAGGAATGAGCTCGGGCGGTTCGGGCGGCCGGTAGCCGTCCGCGAGCCGCAGGACCTCCTGCTTGGCCATCGCGATCAGATGGTCGCGGGAAAGCACGATCGGACAATCCTCGCGCAGGTAGCCCAGCTCCACCGCCTCGTGCGCCGAGGTCGAAACCTTGGCGAAGGCGATCGTCTCGAAGGTCTTCTGCACCGGGGCCATCGGCCCCATCTTCCTCGGCGGCAGCCGCTTCGAGAGGTGGGTCAGTAACCGCAAGTTGCCGCCGGCCCCGGGGATCAGACCCACTCCCACCTCCACCGCGCCGCAGTAGAGCTCGGCGAGCGCGACGATCTGGTCGCACGCGGCGATGACCTCGAAGCCGCCGCCCAGCGAGACGCTGAAAGGCGCGGCCACCACCGGAAACGGCGAGTACTTAATCGCCTGAGTGATCTTCTGGAAAGTCCTCGACACCTCTTCGATCAGGTCGAAGCGCTTGCTCTTGGCCAGTCCCAGAATCAAGGCCAGGTTGGCGCCGGCGCAGAAGTGCGTACCTTCGTGCGAGATCACCAGTCCCTTGAGGTTCTTCGCCTGAGCCGCCTCGAGCGAGGAAGCGAGCATGTCCAGGATCGCTCCGTCCACCGGGTTGAAGTCGGGCTGGAGCGCCGAATGAAACTCGACGCAACCGACGCCGTCGCCCAGATCGAGGAGAGACGCGCTCCAGTTGCGCAGAAGCTCCCCGCCGTGGGCCTTGCGGTCCTCCAGTTGGACCACGTCGGGCGCCGTCGGCACCGGCAGCATCGACTCCGAGGCCAGATCGAAGTAGCGCTGGGTGCCATTGCGGTCGTAGAACCGGGCGTGGCCGCCGGCGAGCAGGCGCTCCACCAGATCGGGCACCGGCTTGTTCTCCGCTTCCATGCGCCGCACCGAGCGTTCGACGCCGATCGCATCCCACACCTCGAAGGGGCCCTGCTGCCAGCCGAACCCCCAACGCATGGCGCGATCGATGTTGGTGACGTCGTCCGCCACTTCGCCCAGCCTGCGAGCGGCGTAGGAGAGCGTGCCGATGGTCAGCTCCCAGGCGAACTTGCCGGCCGGATCCGGATTGAAGACCAGAGCCTCGAGCTTCTTGCCGAGGTCGGTGAAACGCCTTCCGACGCCGATGCCGTCCATCCGCGGCTTGGTCTTGGGGCGATACTCGAGGGTCTCGAAATCGAGAGCCAGGATCTCCTTGCCTTCCTTCTTGTAGAAACCCTCACCGCTTTTCTGGCCCAGGCTCTTGCGCTCCAGCAGCTGGACCAGCACCGGCGGCGTCTTGAAGATCTCTCGGGCCTCGTCGCCCTCGCACTTCTCGTAGGCCGTCTGCGCGACGAAGGCGAGCGTGTCGAGCCCGACGATGTCCGCCGTACGGTAGGTCGCCGACTTGGGGCGGCCCATCACCGGTCCGGTCACGGCATCGACTTCCTCGACCGAAAGCCTCATGTCGCGGGTGAGCTTGAGACCGAGCATCATGCCGTAGATGCCGATCCTGTTGGCGATGAAGTTGGGTGTGTCCTTGGCCTGAACGATGCCCTTGCCCAGGGTCTTGCCGATGAGCTCGCTCGCGGCCGCGACCGCGCGGTCGTCGGTCTCCACCTCGCGCACGATCTCGACCAGGCGCATGTAGCGTGGTGGGTTGAAAAAATGAGTGATCAGAAACCGCCGCCGGAGATCGGCCGGAAGCAGCTCGGCCAGCTCACGCATGGCGAGTCCGGAGGTGTTCGAGGACAGCAATGCGCTGTCCTTCAAATACGGCCGGATCTTCTCGTAGAGATCCCGCTTCCAGTCGAGCCGCTCGGCAATGGCCTCGATGACCCAGTCGCATTCCCCGAATCGGTCCAGATGCTCTTCATAGTTGCTGGGGATGACCTTCTTGGCGAAGCGCCGATGGTAGAACGCCGCCGGCTTGGCCTTGACGGCCCCCTCGAGGCCGCGCTCCGCCAGCTCCTGATCGAGATCGAAGAGAAAGACGTCGAGCCCGGCGCCCGCAAAGAGGGCGGCCAGCTGGCTGCCCATCACGCCACTTCCGCAAACTCCTACAGTCTTGATCTCTGCCATGACTAGCCCCTCTCGATGACGGTGGCGATGCCCTGGCCGGAGCCGATGCACATCGTCGCCAGGCCGTACCGGCCGCCGTGCGACTCGAGCACATTGACCAGGGTGGCGAGGATGCGGGCACCGGAGGCTCCGAGCGGGTGACCCAGAGCGATGGCGCCGCCGTGCACGTTGACCTTCTCCAGCGGCCAGCCGGTCTTCTTCAGCACGTAGAGCGCCTGCGCGGCGAAGGCCTCGTTGAGCTCGATGTAGTCCAGGTCACCGGCCGTGATGCCCGCCCGTTCGAGCGCCTTGG
>JAAENP010000473.1 GCA_024224155.1 bacterium | reverse complement strand
TTACTGTGGAGCGAGCGACCTTCAAAGACGACGGGTCATGGGGCACGAGGGGACGCCCTGTTTGCATTGACTCGAGATGGCTCACAGCCTACGTCGACGAGCCGAGGAAACACAGGGCTAGGAAGTGAAGCCTGTGAGTGTCTGCCCTTTTTCTTATGCCTGCCCACAGTTGAGTGGTTACGTCGAGGACGAAACCAAGGGGGGTGATGTGGCAGACGGGCCTTTGTTTCTATATATATATTCCTGGGGCGCTATATAAAGTGTCCGAGCAACGCCGTTGTCCGGCTTGCGAAGACCCGCCCGTCTGACTTTAGTGTGATTGGGGTTCAACGGGCCCCCTTTATTTTATGGCTGCGGCCACTCCTTTTGTGAGATGATGCAGGGAGCTGTGAGCCCCTGGCTGAATGCAGCGGCAGAGGAGGCCGCTAGGAATAGCGCCTCGGTTGGCTATTCTTAGCCCCGCCCGCTTTTCTTATCTCTCTTCCCCATTGTTATCGCTCCCTTGAGCTAAATATAACTCTCCCCGTTGGCAACAATCAACCAGCAGCAAGCCGCGCTTCAAACCCCGAATCCGAGGGCTCAAAGAGTCTCCTAAAGAGGCCGACCCTCACAGTTGGTACCCAGCCGTGGGGAACCAGCCCCGACAACCACCGACAGCGGCCTTCCCTTCTCGCGCACCGACTTGGTCGAGAGGGACGGAATCCCGTCAGATGGAAGAGAGGCCCCCGACAGCCGTGCCGCCGGAGGACCCTTCGACGGACTCGTCAGACCACGACGTGGACATGGGGGGAGTGGAGCGGCCCAACGACCAAGATACGCGCCGGGCCAGGCCGCCGCCAACGCCGCCAGCAGCCGGGAGTCGAAGGGTGCGAGTGCCGTGGATCGGACTGGAGGAAGAGGACGTGGGGGCCCACCTCGAGCCCCCGACGGCCACCGACAGCGCGCCGGGAGAGAGAGACCCGAGAGGAGGCCCCCGACCCCGAGGCACCGAGCGGCAGACGCGGGCCTACGACGC
This sequence comes from bacterium, assembly GCA_024224155.1. NCBI lineage: Bacteria > bacterium. Next base: position 1,258 of record JAAENP010000473.1, on the reverse strand, counting down.
GCTGCAGGGACTGTACCGCCAGTTGATTGGACCCGAGAACCACCTCGACCCCCCCGACCCGCCGGAAATAGGGGATTCTGACACAGGACGGGTTATGCCGCCCAACTCTATCGATCCCTCTAAAGTTGGCGGCGCGAGGATTCCGGGGAACCTTCCGAGAGCGCGCGGCGCAGCTGTCGCCCCACTACCAGGCCGAGACGATGGGACCCTGACTCCGAAGGGGGAGCCGACTTCAGCGAAACCTACCCCAGTCCCCACTACGTCGTGGCTAACCCCAACTTCTCCCACGGCGAGGGCCTCCGAGAGATCAACGCAAGAGCCAGAGAGTGCCCGCGCCGAGCCCCCTACAGACGAGAATGAGCGTGGGTGGCCACCGAAAGACAGCGACGTGTCGCTTCAAGCGCAACTGGATGGACTCGATGGGACCCTCGCCGAGGAAGGGGCCACGCTCGTGAGGTGCGAGAGAAGAATCGAGTTGCTCCAACGGCGGCTAGAGGATCGCCTGGACCAGCCCGGGGCGGGACAAGTACTCCGACGCCTAGCGGAGGTTCGAGCGGACGTCGACCTACTCCACGGAGAGGCGGACCCTACACAGGTACGGACCGTTGAGTCACCCGTTACTGTATAGGAGGGCCCGTACATGTCGCAGTGGCATGTAGAGCCGAGCGTCGCAGGAAGTGACCCTGTTCGGCCGCGCCGCCCTAGCGGGGGGCGCGGGGGAACGAGTTGCTGCCCAAGTCCAGGTTGACCATGAGTAAGGCATGTAGAGTGACGTGAGAGATAGCCAACTGCTCCCATGGTAAATCGGCAGGAATAAGGGCCCCGCCGGAGGCTAGCGCTAGCCCCCGGATGGGCCCGACGCCATACCGACGAAGGTACCCTCACGGCGCGCAGTGAGGACTCCTGGTGGAGTGAGGGTACAGCCATGGGTGAAGGACCGCTGTATAGCGATCCGCAGGAAGGGGCAAGGGCCGGGACCCAACCGCGACCCAGTTCTGCTGGTGCGGAGGGGAAAGGGCCGAGGCTCCGTGGCTAGGCGGTCGCCGGCGAAGTGGTGCCGGTGACCGATTGTAGAGGTACGTTCCATACGGTGAGTGCCTGGCGCGCTAAGCTTGCAGACATGTGGCTCGTGGGAGTGTAACAAGGGCACCAGCCCGAGGGGGAGGCCCTCACACACTAATAAGTGCATAGGATCAAGAAAGATCTATGGCCTAGTGCCTACGCCTTGACCCATTGCCTCAACCGCCCTACGCCTTGC
>JAAENP010000472.1 GCA_024224155.1 bacterium | reverse complement strand
TCGGTATGGAGGCTGTCTTCGAGCTCGAGAAGCTCGTAGTCCAGATGATGGCCGAGCTCGTGGAGCAGCGTCCGTAGGAACGTCTTGAAGGCGACGACGTTTCGCTTCTGAGCGGTTCGCATCCAAACGCTGATCCTCGCTTCGGCACCGTCCTCGGCGGGCTCGTACAACCCCTGAAGCTCGCCCCAGTCGTCGCTGGGCCTTGCGCTCAGGACCTTGACGGTCAGCGCCTCGACATCGAGTTGGGCGAGCAGGTCGTCGGACAGCTGCTGGCAGGCGCGATTGAGCTCCGCTCGGCGCTCCGCGGCCAGGCTGTCGGCGATCTCGGAGACCGAGGCCCGGAGCCGGCCGGGCCGAGGCAATGGAATCTCGCTCACCCGGTCGCTGGCGCGGTAGATGGCCTTTTGGGCGGGACTGAGACGCTTGTAGTAGGGAAACGGCACCAAACGCGGGTCAGAATAGAAGAAAGCCCCGGTCGCGATCAGCGCCGGGGCCTTCTCCTATCCGTTATCGAAGACGGTCTCAGTCGGCGACTCTGTCCTTGAGGCCCTTGGCGGCCTTGAACGTCGCGTACTTCTTGGCCGCGATGGTGATCGTCTGGCCGGTGGCGGGATTGCGACCCTGGCGCGCCGAGCGATGCTTGGTGTCGAAACTGCCGAAGCCGGCGATCTGCACTTTGCGACCGCCATCCAGCTCGGTCGCGATGATCCCGTGGCCGGGCTTGGTCTCGAAGATCGCGTTGACACACTCCAGAGCCTTGGACTGTGAGATGTCGCACTTCTTCGCGAGCTTTTCGGCCATTTCCGTTTTGTTCATTCAAACTCCTTCCGTCATCGGTGTTGGAAGCTCTCCGCCGGGAGGAGCCTCCAGGTTTTCTGATGAATAGGATTACCCTAATCCAAACGAATACTGATTCCTAGAGTTCGACTCCGGTTTCTGTTGACATTTTGTTGGTGTCGAATCGAGGGCCCGAATGCACAGATTGGCTATCGAACCCGGGGATCGTAGCACGGGACAACCCTCTGCGGAAGCCGATTTCTGTTGTGTTTACTGCCGTATTCGAGTGTGCCGGACGCTCGGAGCGGTATCTACTTGTTCTATCGTGAGTTACCGAGGGCCGTTCGCCTGCGGACGAAGACCACGGTCCGATCGTCTCCGGCGGGTTCACCACGCGAAAACTCGTCGAGGGATCTCGTCAACTGTTGGGCGAACTCCTCGGGACTGTCTTCTCGGTGGCCCGCGCAGAAGTCGATCAGCCGTTCGAGCCCGTACTCCTCGCCGTCCGGATTCTCGGATTCGGTGATTCCGTCGGTGTAGAGGAGAAGGAGATCCTCGGGCTCGAGGTGGATCTCCGCCTCCTCGTACTCGGAGCCTTGCACGAGTCCGACGGGAACGCCGGTGGGTCCGAGAGGTTTTACCGCGCCCGAGGCGCGCACGTGTAGAGCGGGATTATGACCGGCATTCGTGTAACAAACCCGGCCCGTCTCGGGCTCGAGTGTTCCGAGCCACGCGGTTGCATACTTGGCGAGCGGTGTGCGCTCGAATAGCCGCTTGGAGACTCCGGCGGTCACTTGTCCCGGACTTCGGCCCTCCTCGATCGGACCCGCGGCGAGAGCTTCGAAGGAAGCGGTGAGCAGAGACGCCGCTATGCCCTTACCCGAGACGTCCGCGATGAGCAGGAAGTAGTCTCCGTCGCGGGCAACGATCTCGTAGAAGTCGCCGGAGACACCGCGAGAAGGGAGGTTCCGCCCCCAGAGCTCGTAACCGTCGATGTCGGGCAGCGACGCCGGCAGCAGTGCCACCTGAATGCTCCGAGCGAGCTCGAGCTCTTCTTCCAGGCGTTGGCGCTCGGCGGCCTCCAGGGCGAGAGCGACGTTGCGAATCCGCAGCGCGGCCACCGAAGCCAGCGAGGTCAGCAGCGACATGTCGTCCTCGGTGAACTGACGCATGTGGAGCCGCGAGTTGAGCACGATCAAGCCGAGCGAGCCGTCGGGGTCCATCAACGGCGCGGCGACGAGACTGCGGACGCCCGAGGTCATGATGCTCTGGGCTTCTCGAAATCGCTCGTCGGTTCCGGCGTCCAGCACCAGAGCAGCGAGCCCTTTGTCGCCGACTTCCCTCAGGAGAGTCTCGGAATAAAGGTAGGCGTCGCTTTCGGTGTCGGTAGTGCGAGTCGCCGCGCGCTCGTAGCTGCCGTCGGCCTGACGAAGAAACACGGCGCCTTCTTCACAGCCGACGTGCTCGAAGGCCCTGGCCAGGATCAGCTCGAGCAGCTCGCTCAGGGAGATCGATCGGCTGAGAGCATGATGGACCTCGTTCAGCACCCTGAGCCGCTCGGCGTAGCCGCGCAGGGCGTCGGGCGAGTCCTCGACCGACTCGACCGCGTCGCTCTGCAGCAGATCCGAAGCGGCCCGAAAAATCGTGGCTCCCCAGCCGGTCGAGCCGCTATTCTGAGCGACGTCGTCCCCCAGGCGCACCTTCAGAACACAGCCGGAGACTCGCACCGTGTCGCCCGTCTTGACCTTGGTGGCCTCTTCCAGTCGCAAGTCGTTGAGGTGGGTGCCGTTTCGCGAGCCGAGGTCCTCGAGCCACCAATCGCCGTCACGCACAAAGAAACGCGCATGCAGGCGGGAGAGAAAACGGTCGGAGAGCGATAGATGGGCACTCGACGAACGGCCGACCTTTACTTCGCCGTCGTCGGCACGGTGTTCGAGTGTCTCTCCGTCGGGTGTTTGAACCCGCAAGAGAAGCATGAGCGGAGTCTAGCAGGCGGTCTTTGCGGGCCTCACCGCCGCCGGTGCCGAGTTGGGCCTGCATGGCACGAAACTGGCAAGCCTGAATGTGGATGTCCGGAGACCTTTGGGTTCGCAAGATTTGGGCCGGTTCGAGATCCGGCAGATCGTCTGCGATCTGCGCGCTGGCGGTGATTCTGGCGGCCGTGATGCTCGCGTCCGCTCCGAGTCAGGCCCGCTCGAAGAAAACCGATCTCAAAGAGCGCTATCAGAGGTGGCTCGAGGACGTTGAGCTGATTCTGCTGCAAAAAGAACGGAAGGCTTTTCTGGCACTCGAGAAGGACTATCAGCGGGATGCCTTCATCCAGAGGTTCTGGAAGTCGCGGGATCCCGATCCTGAGACTCCAGACAACAGGTTCAAGGGCCAGTATCTGGAGCGACTCGAGGAGGCCCGCGAGCGCTACAAGATCGGTGATGAACGCGCCGAAGTTTTCGTGCTGAACGGGGAACCAACGAGTGTCGAGGATACGGACTGTGGACTGATTTTGTGGCCGCTCCAGATATGGCGCTACAGCTACAGCGAAAACACCCGGGGTTCGCTCACCCTGGTCTTCCATGAGCGCGGCTGGTCGGGAACCTACCGGTTGTGGCATCCGAACGATGGCTACGATGTTCTGGTGCAGGCGGTAACCACCATGAGCTTCGGCGAGTTGGTACGCGAAAAATGCATTGGCTCGGCCGAAGAGGTCGAGCGCCTGCTGGTGACACTCCGAAGCTTCGAGCAGACCGGCGAGGCGACGATCAGGTCTGCCACCAGCGCGTCGAACTCGGATCCCGAATGGCTGGCGACCTTCCGGGCGTTTTCGACCGACGCCGATTCGGAGAGCAAACCGCTCGAGGCCGAGCTATTCCTGGATTTTCCCGGATTGCACCAGCAGCGAGTGATCGTGCGTGGATCGGTCCGGGTGCCCGGGGAGACCGCACAGGTGGTCGAACTCGCAGGGCGTCGGAGCTACAACTTCTCGCTGATCGGAGAGGTTCTCCGCGAGGACGAGCTTTTCGATTCGTTCAAGTATCTGTTCGACGTGCCCGAGGTCGAGCTCGTCGATGGGCAGCTGCCGCTGTTGTTCGAGCGCTGGCTGCGCCCCGGTAGTTACCGGCTGATCCTCAAAATCGAGGATCTGCACGGCGGAGCCGTAGGCCGCATCGAACGGCAGCTGGACGTGCCGGTCTTGCGATCGGAGGGGCTGGTCGTTGCAGCCGGGGCGAGCGCCGGCGAGGGCGCCGACGAAGGCGAGGAGCGGGTCCACGAAGCTTCCATTGTCCTGGTGGCCGAGGGCAAGGACCTACAGCGCGGTTACGCCCGGTTCTCGGCAAGCGTCGAGGGTACCGAGATCGCCAAGGTCAGGTTTTTTCTGGAGGATCGACCGGTCCTGACCAAAACCCGGCCTCCCTACAGCGTCGAGCTGGACCTAGGCTCGCTCCCCGAGACGATGTCGGTGCGCGCCGTGGTGTTGGACGCGGCGGGGCGCGAGATCGCCGCGGACGAGCTTTTGCTCAATCCCGGCGAGTACTCGTTTGGTGTCAGCCTGATCGAGCCGCGGTGGGGGTCTCGACACACAGGCTCGGTCGAGGCTCGAGTCCAGGTGCAGACCCCCCAGGGCAGCGTTCTTGAGCGGGTCGAGTTTCACAGAGGCGATCAGAAGATCGCGACGCTTTTTCAAGAGCCGTTCAAGACCACGATCCCGTTGCCCCATGAGGATCTCGTGGTCGTGCGGGCAGTGGCGTTTCTGGACGACGGCAATTCGACCGAAGACCTGGCGGTTCTGAATGGCGCGGACTATCTGGAAAACATCGACGTACGCATGGTCGAGGTATTCGCCTCGGTGCTCGACGGCCGCGGTCGGCCGCTCGCCGATCTCGAGCGCGACCAATTTCGCGTTCTGGATAACGGCGAGGAGCAGGAGATCCTGCGCTTCGAGCATCTCGAGGACCTGCCGATCTACGCCGGTCTGTTGATCGACACCTCGGCGTCGATGGCCGAGCGGATGACTCAGGTGCGCGATGCCGCGGTTCGCTTTTTCGAGGAGGCGATTCGGTCACAGGATCGGGCGTCTGTGATTACGTTCGCGGATCGGCCGCGCCTCGCGGCCGGCTTCACCAGCGATCTCTTCCAGCTCACCGGAGCCCTGGCCGGGATCAAAGCCGGGCAGGGAACTGCCCTCTACGACAGCATTCTCTTTGCCCTTTACAACTTCCGCGGCCTCAAGGGCCAGCGCGCCCTGCTGGTTCTGTCAGACGGTGAGGATCGCCGCAGCAAGGCCACCTTCGATGAGGCGAGAGCGTTTGCCCTCAACAGCGGTGTTACGGTCTATACCGTGGGGGTAGAGAAGGGCATGTCACGTCGGGGCAAGGCGGAGCTGGTTCGTCTGGCCGAAGAAACCGGTGGCCGGGCGTTTCTGATCGACTCGGTGGACGAGCTCGACGCGATCTACGGCACGATTCAAAAGGACCTCAGATCCAAGTATTTTCTGGCATATCAACCGGCACCCAGCGAAGATAAGGCGTTTCGTACCGTCGAGGTACGAGTCGCGAGCCCGGGAGCCGAAGTCAGGGCCTTGCGGGGATACGTTCCGCGATAGGCCCGCGCCGCTTCCGGCGCACAACTCAAACTTCGGAGGAATCATGAAATCGCTGACCGTATTCTGTTTGCTCGCCGTGAGCGGTGCAGGCCTGGCATTCGCTCAGGCGGAGAAGCCGGAGTCGCTCGAAGATCGAGCCAGCTACGCCATCGGCCTGAACCTGGGACGCAGTCTGGTTGCCCAGGGAGTGAGCGTCAACGTGGATCTGCTGTCCCGAGGTGTTCGCGACGCTGTTGGCGGAGGTGAGACCCTGCTCAGCGATCAAGAGATGAACGAGACGATGCAGGCACTCCAGACCAAGGTGCAACAGGAGCAGCAGGCGAAGTTCGCAGCCATGGCCGAAGAGAATCGGGCTGCCGGTGAGGCTCTGCTGGCTTCGAACGCCGGCGCGGACAATGTCACCACGACCGCTTCGGGTCTGCAGTACAAGGTGCTGACCGAGGGCGAGGGTGGAAGCCCTGCGGCCGCGGACCAGGTTCGCGTCCACTACGAGGGCCGCCTCGTCGACGGCAACGTCTTTGACAGCTCCTACGATCGTGGCGAGCCGGTCGAGTTCCAGCTCGGGGGTGTGATCCCGGGCTGGATCGAAGCGCTTCCCTTGATGAAGGTCGGCTCCAAGTGGCGATTGTGGATTCCTTCCGCCCTCGCCTACGGAGAGCAGGGGCGGCCGCCGCAGATCGGGCCGAACTCGACCCTGGTTTTCGACGTCGAGCTTCTCGGCATCGTACCGGCAGCCTCGGACGGATAGATCGTCACTCGGCGGTCGGCGCCGAATTGTGCAGGTAGACGTCGCGCTTCGGGAACGGGATCTCGATACCCTCTTCTCGGAATCGGTTGTAGACCGTTTCGTACAGCGCATCCAGCGTGCGGCCGCGCAGAACCGGTTCGTCGATCCAGCACAGCAGCTCGAACTCGAGCGCGGAATCACCCAGAGCCCTGAGCCTTACTCGGGGCTCTGGGTGCTCGGCGACGTACTGGTTCTCGGCGGCGATTCGGTCCAGGACCGAGCGCACGTGGGCGACGTCGCAACCGTATCCGGCCCCGACCCGTACCCGGACTCGCTCTTTTTCCCAGGGGCCGCCGGTCTCGTTGATGATCTTGGCGTTGGCGATCACCGAGTTGGGCACGGTGATCTCGATGTCGTCGCGGGTCAGAAGCCGGGTGCTGCGCAGGCCGATCTTGGTCACCTGTCCGCGCTCGCCCGAGTCCAGATTGACGAAATCGCCCTCCTCGTAGGGCGCGTCGGCGAGGATGAAGAGCCCGGAGAACAGATTCGAAAGCGTGTCCTTTGCGGCCAGGCCGAGGACGAGGCCGAGCACGCCCGCCGAGACCATCCAACCGCCGACGTCGATTCCCCACGAGAGCAGCAGGAAATAGACCGCGCCGCCGATCAGGATGACCTTGGCGACGTTGTCGAACAGCGCTACGGTTCGGGACTCGATGAACGCCGCCCGGCCCTCGAGACGGCTTACCGCCTCGAGCAGGATGGCCACGGCCCGAGTTGCGAAGACCGCCCACATCAAAACCCCGATGGTCTTCAGGATCCTGAGGATGAACTCGAAATAGCTGTCGGCAATCGGCAATCGCACTGTCGCCAACCAGATCCCGACCAGCACGACACTGAGGAAGATCGGCCGATGCAGGATAGCGATCAGTCGATCGTCCAAGTCGGTCTCGGATTTCTTCGCCCAAACGGCGATGATTCGCGTGATCAGGAAGTCGACGACCTTGGCGGCGATCACGGCCAAGACGATGATGGTGGCCGCCTGGAGCCAGACGTTGTCTCGAACCGCGGGCAGCAGATTGTCCAGGATTTCTTTCATAGTGCGAAGGACTCCAGATAGTATCGCCCGACTCCCTATTTCACTGCGGCAATGTAAACCAACCAGCTCTCCTGGTTCTCTTCTTCGACGGCCAGGTGATGGATGCCGGTACCGTCTCCGTCTTCGTCGGTTTCTTCCCAGTAGACGTCGACTCGTGAGAAGCCGGCCTCCAGAAGCAGCTCCCGGACCTCCGGCAAGGTCCACAGTCGCCAGTCGTAGGTGAACGCGCGCTCCATCACCGAGCCGTCTCGAAACCGAAAGTCAATATGGCAGAGCACTTCGTTGGTGATCGGGTTGAACTTCTCCTGCTCCCAGACAAAGGTGAAGTCGCCAACGTCGCGCTCGTCCTCGATCTCGATGATGGCCTCGGTGCCGCCATAGAGCTCGGTCACGAACAGGCCGTCGTCTTCAAGGCCGGCATGTACCGTGGCGAAATACCCGAGCAGCTCGGTGCGGGTTTTGAAGACGCAGAAACTGAAATTGAGCGCGCAGGCGAGCTCGACTTTGGGTTTTGTGACGGAGCATACGTCCCGGCACAGGAACGACATCCGGTTTCCGACTCGAGGGTCCGAGAAGTGACGCTCGCGGCCCCAATTCAGGGTCGGCCGATCGAGATCGATCCCGAGGGCTCGGCGGTCGTCGCCACCCTCGAGCCAGCTTGCCGCCAGGTACGCGGTGCCGCAGAAGTCCTCGCGCAAGGTGAGCGGGTCGCGATCTCGGTGTTGGCGGAACCTGGCCAGAAAGAACTCTATATCCGCGTCGGGCGACTGGACGGCTTGCTCATAGAGCACATGCCAATCGGCCCCGTCGGCAAGAGTCGGTTTGCCGCCGCG
>JAAENP010000471.1 GCA_024224155.1 bacterium | reverse complement strand
GCCACTTCCACCTCCCGTGATGAGGGCCACCTTTCCTCGGAATGCCATCGTTCGCATCTCCTTCATTCTGGGGCCGTTCGGCGCTCTCAGGCCTGCGGCCGCTAGATCCATTGGCGCTGTACATCGAGACCCCAACTGCGGAAACCCGGGTCGACGTATTCCTACTGGCTTCCCTCGACACAGGCAAGAATCGCCCTCCAATCGCGTACCTCGTTCACGGTATGACGATGGGTGCAATCGAGGAACCTTCGCCCGGCCTGGACATCCGTCTGCGTCTCGTCGATGAGCTCGCTGAGTCGAAGCACCGCGTGCACCTGCCGGGCGGCACAGATCTCCACCTTCGCGACGTCCGCCCCCCAGCGCTGAACGCAGCGCTGCTTTGTACCGTCGTCCGCGAAGAGGGGCTCCAGATCCGAGAGGGAGGGCGGCGCTTCCACGGCGCCCTGGTGGCGGTCGCGCGCTTCGACCTGCGACACCGCAAGGCCATTCTGGCGGTGCGCGCCGCGATCTCGCCGTCCTGGGACAGGCTGGTGATGATCCCCAGCGGGAGCCCCGCGTCGATCCAGCGCTTACGTAGGAAGTAGCCGCAGAAGTTCGAGCGGTTGTGCCAGAACGTGAAGACCGCCGCGCGGCGGGACTCGGCCAGCGACCGAAGATGCTCTTCTCCCGAGATCGCGACCACCCTGCAGGTGCCGAAGACCGTTGCAAGCAGCAGCCGGACCAGAAACGCCGCCGGGGTTACGTACCAGGGATAGCGTCGGATCTCGCCGTTAGCCTGCATGCCTCACCGGCCCGGATGTGAAAGCTACGTCTGAACGGGGAAACGTGCGTCGACCACCGCCAAGATGTCGCCGACGGTGCGGAGGTTGGCCACTTCCTCGTCTTCGACCTCGATGTCGAGCTTGTCCTCGATCTCTACCAGCACCTGGAGGGCTCGCGGCGAGTCGATGCCGAGATCACCGACGAGCTCGGTCGTTGCCTTGATCTCGGAGAGGGCGACGCCGGTCTCGCGCGCCAGAATCTCGAGCACCGCTCGAGCCGGTGTTTCGGGATGCGTCGAGGGGGACATCAGCCGGCAGCCGAGCTCCCGAGCGTCACCAGTCCGCTGCCGGCCGTGTCACCGGCGACGGCCGTCATAGACGGTTGCTCGGTGACTCGCGGCTCCCAGAACCCGCCGCTCTCGTAGAGGCACCGGACCTGGGCGTATCGGAACAGCGAGAGCATCACCGCGGGTCCGGTGTCCGGCTTCTTGGCCATGGCGGTCATGATGTCGGACCACATTTTGCGCTCTTCCGGGCTGCGCCGGATGAGCTTCTTCAAGATCGTGACCGCCTCGGCTTCGATGGGTCGGAGTGAGGCCTTGGCGGTCTGCTTGCCGGGAGCGAACGGTCCGCGCAACGGACCCATGGTCTCGATCATTTTGATCATGCGCTGGGTAAAGGCCTCGGGTGTGTAGAGGCTGTTGCAGAGCCACTGTAGGCCGTGGAACATCTCTTCCTTGGTCAAGTTCATGTGGACGATGTTGGTGTCCCAGGGCGTGCCCGCGACCTCCGAGCCGTCCTCGGTCAATCGGCCGCTGGCCTCCATGCGGTCGAAGAGGGGAGTGGCCGCCGGAGCCACCAGGGCGCCGAGCGTGAAGATCGGCACCGCATTCTGCATCGCGAAGTCGTACTGAACCTGGAAGATGTCCTTGGTGTCGTTGTCGAAGCCGACGATCATTCCGGCAACGACCGAGATCCCGTGCTCGACGAAGACGTTGATGCGCTCGGTCAGATCTATGCCGACGTTCTGGCGCTTCTTGGTTTCCTTGAGGCTCTCGACATTGGGCGTCTCGACGCCTATGAAAACCAGGGTCATGCCGGCTTCGGCCAGCATCTCCATCATCTCCATGTCTTTGGCGGCGTCGATCGAGACCTGGGTGTTGAACGACACCGGCCCATCCGGGCGCGAGTTGTTCCACTCGGCCAACGCCGCCAGCAGCTCCTTGGCCTTCTTGCGATAGGCGGTGAAGTTGTCGTCCGCGAGAAACACCGATCGGTAACCGATGTCGTAGAGCTGGTCGAGCTCGGTAATGATCTGTTCGGGCGTCTTGTGACGCTGTTTGCGTCCGAGGTACTGGATGACGTCGCAGAACTCGCACTCGAACGGGCAGCCGCGCGAGGTTTGAACGCAGGCCATGAGCGTCCGAGCGTTGGGATAGAGGTCCCAGCGCGGCAGAGGAGAAGTCGTGATGTCGGGCTTTTCGGGCGTGACGTACTCGGCCTTGAAGCTGCCCGACTCGAGATCGGAGAACAGCTCGTCAGCGATGCCCTCGAGCTCGCCGACCACCAGAACGTCGCAGTGCGGGCGCAACTGCTCCGGCGACAACGAGGCATAAGGGCCGCCGATGACCACGGTCTTGCCCTTGGCGCGAAAGGTGTTGGCCACCTCGACCATTCGGTCGCCTTGGGTGATCTTGCCCGTAATCCCGACGATCTCGGCCGGATGGTCGAAATCGATCGGCGAGATGAACTCGTCGCAGATCGAGATGTCCCAATCCTGCGGAGCCATAGCGGCCACGGTCGGAGTCGCGAGGTCCGCGATCCCCTGCGCACCGGAGAAGCCCCATTGCTCGAAAACCTCCGCCCCGAAGTAGCTCGGACACACGGGTGCCGGATTGACCAAATACAGCGATCTGCTCATAGAGGCGGCAGCTTACCAAAGTCGCGGCGCCATCTTCGGCGACGCCATTCGTTGGCGTCCCCTGCCGGCTGGTTTTGCGTGTCCTTCTAGCTCAGTCGTGTCAGCTCGCCCGAGAGGTAGCGGTCTCGAATCAGACCGCGCTGCACCTTGCCGCTTGTGGTTTTCGGCAGCTGTCCCCGCTTGACCAGTACGACGTCCGCGAGAGTCAATCCGAACTCGTGGCCAACTTCGACCCGAAGCTCGCGCGAGAGCTCGTCGAGCTTGGCCTGGTCCTTCTGGCTGACTTCGAGCACCAGGATGATCTGTTCGCCCTCGCCGCCGTGGCTGACGCTGAACGCCGCCGCACGCTCGAGGCCGCCGCCACCACTGACGGACTCTGCGAGCCACTCGAGCTCGTGGGGCATGAGGTTCTCACCGCGGATGATCAGGAGGTCCTTGAGCCGGCCGGTGAGGTAGAGCTCGCCGGACGCCAGGAACCCGAGGTCGCCGGTGCGCAGCCAGCCGTTGACTAGGCTCTCGGCCGTGGCCTGTGGATCGTTGTAGTAGCCGTTGAAGATCCCCGGCCCCTTGGCCCAGACTTCTCCGATCTCGCCCTCGGACAGCGCCGAGCCATCGGGCGCCGTGATCCGAACCCGGGTGTCGAGCACCGGCGCGCCCACACAGAAGACTGCGCTCAGACCGAAGCCGCCGGCCGTGCTCTGAATGCTGGCAGCCTGTGGCACCGGCAGAGTACGCGGCACGCCGCCGGTGTCGTCGATGGCGACCACCAGTGTGGCCTCCGCCAAACCGTAACCGGGGCGGTAGTTCTCGGGGTTGAAACCGCAGCGGCCGAACTTCTCCAAGAACGCCGAGACGGTTTCGGGCCGGATCATTTCGGCGGCCGAAAAGGCGACTTGCCACCCGGAAAGATCCAGGCCGTCGAGGTCGGTGTTTTTGATGCGATCGACACATAGCTGGTAGCCGAAGTTGGGCGCCGTGGCCACGCTGCGTCCGCCCGATCCCAAGAGCTCGAGCCACAGCCGCGGCCGCCCAAGGAACGCCTCGGAAGGCATGAGGTGGAGGTCGACGCCCTTGAGCATCAGCGTCAGGTTCGAGATCAGACCCATGTCGTGGTAGAGCGGTACCCAGGAAGCCCAGTGGTCGATGAAGCCGCGAGAGTCGTCGCGGTGAGGAGCGGCTACCCCGGCATCGAGCGCGAGCGCGTTGTGAATCGCTCCGCCGTGGGAGATCTGAACCGCTCGCGGAAAGCCGGTCGAGCCGCTGGTGAGTTGCAGAAAGGCGGTGTCGGCGGGCGTCGCCCGCGCCGTTATGAAAGAGGCGGAGGGATGGTGTGACCCGATCTCTGCCGGTGTCGCGCAGGCGGGGAGTGCTGGCTCGGAGGCCGGGAGGTCGGCGAGCTTCTTGGCCAGGCTCTCGGTGGAGACGATAAGCCTGGCTTCGAGCTTGCCGACTACGCCGATCAGCTTGGCGAGCTGTACCTGGCTGGCGCCCACCGCCGCTCCCGGCGCCGTCGCGACGGGTAGGGCTCCGAGGTGAATCGCGCCGAGCCAGACGTCGAACCAGTCGAAAGAGGTCGGCAGAGCCACCACGACTCGGTCGTCCGGCTCTATGCCAAAAGCGGCGAGGCGAGCCGCGGTTCGCTTGGCTGATTCCAAGACCTCCACGTACGAACGCCGTCCCAGGGCTCGGCCGCGACGGTCGAGAATGGTGAGGCCACTCGCCGGGGAGTCACGAGCCGCGGAGGCCAGGGCTTCGGGGAGGTTGGGGAAGGCGCTCAAGGCGGTCGAAAACCTACCACGGTTGTATCGACCGTCCTCTCTGTCGCGCGTCGACGGCGGCTCGCCAGGCGCGTTCTCCAGGCGCCGATCGGCAGAGCACCGGCCAAGGGCCGCCTCGGGCTGAGAGGACTGCCTGGGTCCGACCCTCGGCTGCGCGCCGCTACGCGCAAACCGATGGTAGCCTTCGTGCGGGATTGCCGAGCGCTTGCGGCGAGCCCCTTGGCCGGCCGCCTGCCGGATCGGCTCTTTCTCGGCGCGCCTCGAACCGGAGAGCGGGGCTCGGCCTTGCCGGGGAGAAGCTGTTTGAGACGGTGCGAGAGTCCGGCACAGGCCTCCGGTGGTCTCCGACAGGGCGCCGCAGTGGAGGGCGGCGACAAGGCGGCTCGCCAGGCGATTCGCCAGGGGGCTCGCCGCAAGCGCTCTGAGAACCGAATCGGAGGCCTCTGATGGTTTGCGCGTAGCGGCGCGCAGGCGAGAGCCCGAACCCCTGCAGGCCGACTGGCTCGAGCCGTCCCCTGGAGAACGCGCCTGGCGAGCCGCCGTCGACGCGCGTCAGAGAACCCGCTCGATCGCATGAGCCGACTGGCTGACACCAGCAGGCCGAGAAGCCAGAGGCGGCCCCTGGCCGGCTGCCTGCCGATCGGTGTCGAAGCGCCGGTTGTTGCGAAGGAAGCGGCTTGCCATGCAGTAACCTAGGCCGGTTTCATCGTCCGAGAACAGTTTCATGGCGGCTCTCGTAACGGCATTCTGCTTCGTCGGCTACTTCCTGGGCTACTACTTCTACGCCCGGTACTTGGCGCGCCGGGTCTTCGCGCTCGATCCCGCGGCGTCGACACCCGCGCACGAGCTTGAAGACGGCGTCGACTATGTCCCGACCCGTCCGATCGTGCTGTTCGGGCACCACTGGGCGTCGATCACCGGCCTCTCCCCGATGCTCGGCCCGGCGGTTGCCGTGATCTGGGGCTGGGTGCCGGCGATGCTCTGGGTGGTCTTGGGCGCGATCTTCGTCGGATGCGTTCACGATTTCGGTGCCCTCGTCGTGAGCATGCGGGCTCGGGGCATGTCGATCGGCAAGGTCACGGAGGGCATTGTCGGCAGTCGGGCCAAGACCCTCTTTCACCTGATTATCTTCTTCGGGATCGCGCTGGCGATGGGCGTGTTCGTCTACGTCATCGCCGTACTGTTTTCGATCAGCGAGAGCTGGGACCCGGCGGACCCGATGGCTGACTCGGCCTCCTTCCCGAGTGCGGTCTTTCCGTCGGCGTTTCTCATCTTGCTGGCGATGGCCATGGGCTTCCTGCTCTACAGGAAGCGCTTCCCCCTGCTTCCGACCACGGCCGTGGGGTTCGTGCTCATGCTCGGAGGGGTCCTCGGGGGCCTCGAATGGCCCTTGCTCTGGATGGATCGCGCAAGCTGGCCGGGCATCGGCGGATGGACCGGCTGGATCTCGGTTCTGCTCGCCTACTCGTTCATCGCCTCGGTGTTGCCGGTCTGGAGTCTGCTGCAATCGCGGGACTTCCTGAATTCGCTGCTCCTGTACCTGGGTCTGGGGCTGGCCTATCTGGGGATCTTCGTTTCGCGACCCGAGTTCGTGGCGCCCGCGTTTCGGCCCGAGCCGGCAGGGGCTCCGAGCTTCTTCCCGTTCGTTTTCATCATCATTGCTTGCGGCGCGGCGAGTGGCTTTCATTCACTGGTCTCCTCCGGCACGACCGCTAAGCAAATCGCTTCCGAGCCGCATGCGCGAACGATTGGCTACGGCGGAATGATCGGAGAATCCCTGCTGGGCCTGCTTGCGGTTCTCGCCTGCACCGCGGGCGTCCTCAGTGCCGGCGGCGCATCCGCCAGCGAAGTCTGGCGGGCCACCTACAAGGACTGGGGCACCATGCAGTCTCTCGGAACCCAGGTCGGCGTCTTCATCACCGGTGCCGCCGGCTTCATCGGTAAGCTCGGATTCGTCGATCACGAGCTCGCGACCGCGTTCATCGCGATGGTCGTGGTCTCGTTTGCGCTCACAACTCTCGACTCGGCGACCCGGCTACTGCGGTTCAATATCTCCGAGATCGGAGAGACACTGGGCTGGAGGTTTCTGAACAACCGCTTCGTGGCCTCGATTCTAGCCGTGGCCGTGATCGCGTTCTTCGCCTTCTACGAGATCGATGGCAAGCCCGCGGGGCTGGCGCTCTGGCGTCTCTTCGGCACCATCAACCAGCTGCTCGCGGGGCTGGCACTTTTGGTGGTGACGCTGTACCTGGTTCAGCGCGGCAAGAATCCCTGGTTTACCGGTGTGCCGATGGTGTTCATGCTGGTGTCGACCCTGGTAGCGATGGTCTCCAACCTGCGCGGATTCTGGCTGCAGTGGGCCGAAGGCGGTGCGATTCTGTTCGTGGTCGGCTCGATCCTGTTGCTGCTGGCTCTCTGGCTGGCGGTGGAGGCAGCGTATGCCCTGGCGAAGGCCCGGCGAACTCCACCGATTGCCACTCCAAAGGTGTTCGTGACAGATCCGGATTGACTCCGCAGGGCGCCCGTGCTTGCTAGGTTCGTGACTCCGGTTCTTCGCTGCGCTGCCCCTCACGTGCTCGCTCGAGACCCAGCTCGACGGTGATCAGCGACGGCAGGCCGAAGGCGAGAACCAGGATGTAGTGCAAGCCTCGGTAGAGAAGTGTTCCGGCCACGGCCTCGAGCCGCCCGATGCCGAGCAGGTCGTAGCCTCCGAGGAGAGCCGCTTCCATGGGGCCCAGGCCTCCGGGCAATCCGGTCAGCGTTCCGATCACGCTACCGATGCCGAGGACGGCGCCCACTACCAATAGGGGCACGTCGGCTCCGATCGCCCGAAACAGGAGCCACTGCGCGAGGACGTTGGCGCCGATATAGACCCAGGTCAAGATCGCGGTGTGGGTTACGTGCGGAATCGAAGCGAGGAGCTTGGCCATCACTCGAGGAATCGCGCTGCCCTGCTGCACCAGTCCGTCCAGGCGCTCCGAGCCGGACGCCTTCTCTCCGATGCGGGCGGCGACCTTGCGCAGCCAGCCCTCCCGGCCGACGATGAAAGGAATCGCCGCCAGCAGCAGGATCAGAGTGATCATGGCCGTGACGCCGAGCCCCTTCCACCCTAGGAGAAAGAAAACATAGGCCACCGCGAGCCAGGTGTAGACCGTCGTCGCGGCCTGGTGCATGAGCTGATCGAACAGCACGATGCCGTACTGGAGGGCGAAGTCCTTGGCGCGGCCCGCGGCCATATAGCGGCCGCGGAGCACGCCGCCGAAGAAGCGCAGAGCGACGTGGTTGACGAATACCGACGCCATGAGTGCAGTCGCCCTTCGAAGGAAGGTGCTGCGCTGGCCCGCACGCGAAATACTCAGGGCCCATCGCGCCTGCCAGAAGTACCAGCGCGCCGCCAGCAGTAGAGTCGCCGTCACCAGCAGGACCGGACGCGCCTCTCGAATTCGCAGACTGAGATCATCCCAGGACAGCGCCTGCACCATTCGCCACGCCAGGGCTACGCCGAGAACGGCGATCGTCACTTGCACCAATCGGCGGACGAGCTTTCGCCGGCGGCGGGCCGGTGCCGCTTCGGCGCTGTCTAGAAGGGTGGTCTCCATCCGCGCGGTGTCCTCGGGAGTCGGTACACTAGCAGGGCGGGGTGGAAGTCGAGGCGGTAGGAGGCATCTGGTAGATTCCCTCGCGCTATGAGAACGGCTTTGCAGCGTTTGGCTCTATTTGGCCTGTTCCTGGCGGGCCTGGTGGGCGCGCCTTGGCCCGCTCCCTGCGCGGCGGCAGAGGCACCGAACATCATTCTGATCTCGGTCGATACCCTGCGAACCGATCGCATGTCGGGATACGGTCATAGCCGCCTGACCAGCCCGAAGATCGACGAGCTCCTGGCCTCCGGTGCGCGTTTCACCGAGGCTCGGACACCGGCGCCTCTGACCGCTCCGGCGATGTCTTCGGTCATGACCTCGCTGCATCCTCACGAGCACGGCTGCACGCGAAACGGATTGAGAGTGCGTCCCAGGCTGGTGTCGTTCAGCAAGCTCCTCGAGCGGCGCGGATACCGTACGGCCGGTTTCGTCGGGAACTGGACTCTGAAATCGGAGCTCTCGGGGCTGGGGGAATACTTCGAGGAGTACGAAGCGCTGCTGAATCGCAAGCGCTGGTTCGGAATGGCGAAGAGGGAAGCAACGGCCGAGGACATCAGTGGGATGGCGCTGGAGTGGCTCGGGGAAGCGCTCGGCGACGGCACCGACAAACCGGTCTTGCTGTGGGTTCACTACGTCGAACCCCATGCGCCGTATCGGCTCCGCCGCGAGTACCTGAAGCAGATAGGGGTGAAGGCCGGCGGCACGTTTTTCTCGGCCCGAAAGCGCTACGACAGTGAGATCGCCTACGTCGACGACCAGATCGGTCGGTTCCTGGACCGCACGGGCGAGCTCATCGATCTCGAGAACACTCTGATCGTCTTCGTGGCCGATCATGGTGAGAGCCTGGGCGAGCACGGCTACTGGGGGCACGGCCGCCACCTCTACGATGTGACCCTACGGGTTCCTATGGGTTTCGTCTGGCCGGCTCGAATCGGGCCGGCGGTGCTTGAGGCGCCGGCGTCGATTCTGGATATCGCGCCCACGGTTCTGTCGTTGGTCGGTCTGCCCGTACCCGGACACTTTCAGGGATTCGACTGGGCCGGAGTGTTGAATCACGGAGAGGCCCCGTCGATGGACCGCGTGACCTGGCACCAGGCGCATCGTTCCTCGGTTCAACCCAGTGAGGAGATCGAGAGGTTGCGGCAACGCGGGCTTCTGGAAGTGGGCAAGGTGGTTGGCGGGCGCAAGGAGGTGATTCGGGTGACCAACCAGCGCCGCCGATTGTTCGAGCTGGCGGCGGATCCCGGCGAGAAGGAGAACCTGGCCGCCATCGGATCGGCTGTGTCTGGGGATCTGACCGGCTGGGTGGCTGCGGTCCGTGCCGGGCTCGCCACCGCCGACGAGCTGCCGCCGCCGTCGCTGACCGACGAGGACATGGCGGCGTTGAAGGCGCTGGGCTACATCGACTAACCGCCGCCTTCGATCTCACCCGAGCGGAGCTGTTCGGCGTTGCGATCCGGTGGGCTCTAAGCTGGTGCGGCGCTCGCTAGGCCGTTCGGCAGGCAGCCGCCCCGGGAACGCCTCGGGCGAATCTGCCTGCTGTGGTCGGGCCCTCGGCTCGGCGTCGCTGCGCGCAAACCGGGTATGCCTACGGTGATTGTGCCGAGCGCTTGCGCCGACGAGACCGACGGTCGGCTGTCCTGCCGATCGGCGGCTGAGCTTGAGAGAACTCGGTACTCAGTTCCGGCCGCGCAGTATCGGCCAGTGGTCGACGACTTCGTCGCCGCGCACGACGGTGTACTCGTCGAACTGGGCGGCCGTGAGACAGGAGTGCTGGGGCAGGAGACGCACTCGCTTGCCGACCGGGTGACTTCCGGTGATCCAGCCGTGCTCCTGGGAAAGCGCGAAGACCTTCAGGTTCGGATCTAGGCTGCCGGCATCGTAGTCGAGAAAACCGCATCCGAAGCTCGGTCGGTTCAAATCCGAATGGCCGGCGTCCTTGGAAAGCGCCAGGGCGCCGGCGTCGAGGATGGCGTGCTCATGTCCCGAGGACACGACCGAGGTCAGCACGGTGAGTGCACAGTTCGCGATTCTGCAGGAGCCGATCTGGGCTTGCATGCCGTCGAAAAAGACGTAGTTACCCGGTCGCGCTTCATCGACACCCTCGAGATTCTCGACGGCCGACATCGCGGGAGTCGAGCCGACCGAGATCGTCGGAACCTCGATGCCCTGGCCGCCTAGCCGCTTGGCGAAGGTAGCCATCACCTGCCGCTCGTGCTCGGCGATGCGGGCCAGCTGGTCTTGTCCGGTGGCCCGGTAGGCCTGGCCGGAGTGGGTCAGGATGCCGTCGAAAACGAGACGGTCGGAGCTCGCGATGCGGGCGGCAAGCGCCAGCGCCTGTCCGCTCTCGGGATCGACGCCGGCGCGGTGAAAGCCACAGTCGATCTTGAGCAACACTCTCAACGCGGCATCCGCCTGCTCGAGAGCGTCGATCGCTTCCGCCGAGTCGACCAGCAGCCGCAGGGTGATCTTCCGGCTCAGCTCGACCGCTTGCCGAACCCTGCTGAGAGGAATCGGGAAGGCCCAGGTGATGTCATCGAAGCCGGCCTCGGCGAATCGCTCGGCTTCGAAGAGAGTTGCCACGGTGATGCCCTGCGCGCCGCTCTCGAGCTGCATTCGGGCAATGCGAGGACTCTTGTGGGTCTTGATGTGGGGGCGCAAGGCGACGCCGAGGCGCTGACACTTCTCGGCCATAGTCGCGATGTTGGCCTCGAGCTTGTCGAGGTCGAGAAGGAGCGCGGGAGTCGCGAGATCGGCCAGATTCGGGGACACCGTTGCAAGGGTGTCCCCTCACGACTGGTTTTGCAAGCGCGTCCTCGACTAGAACCGGACGTGGGCGCCGAAGAACACGCCATCGAGATCGAACTCGAAGCTCTCATCGTCGTCTTCGATGTCGATCTCCAAGGTGCGCGCGCCGGCGACAACCATCAGCTTCGGCAGAACGAGAACCCGGATCCCGTACTCGGTCTCATTGACGTCGCCTTCGTCTCCGGTGACAACCTCGGTGGCTTCGGCGAACAGCTCGACCCGCTTGCCGATTTCGAGCTCCGCGATCAGACCGGCGGCGCCGAACGCGGCTTCGTAGCGATCGGTCTCGGAGAGCAGGACGGGGGCGTCGGGAGCGCTCAGCGCGAGGTCGCCGCGGAAGCCTTTGAGCTCGAGCAGCGGACCGAGGCGAAAACGGCCCTCGGAGGCCGAGATGAATTGCCAGGCGAACCCGGCGCGTCCGTACTCGAGCGTGAAGTCGGTGACCACCCTCTCGCTGACCGTGAAGTTCTGACCGACGAACGTGATCGACCTCGTCACCACGTTGTCGCCGCCGATCTGAAGCTCGGGCACGAAACCGAGACGGATCATCGTTCGTTTCGAGGGTCTGAAAACCAACCTGCCCTCGAGCGCATCGTCTTCGACGAGACCGAGGTCACGCTCGAAGTCGATGGCCTCGTTGACGCCGCCGCCGACTACAGTGAACCCACCCGAAGGGTCCGCGGTCCATTGCCTCGCTTCGATCGAGGCAATCGAGCGCTCTCCTGCGAGCGCGGTTGACATTCCGAGCGTGAGGCCGGCGGCGAAAACAGCGAGAGTGCGGAGCGCGCGTGAGGTCGACATGCCGGAAGCCTAGCGCCGCGGTCGGGGGCGGCTATGAAACAGGCCACACCCGGTCCGGCCACAGAAACCAGAGCTCGGTGCTCGGCCGCGCGTCGAGCCCCAGGCTCTCGCCGACTGCGCGAGCGTAGGTCGAGAGCTGGGGAGCATAGGCCTGGGCACGGGAGCGCAGTTCCTCTTCGCTCTCGATGCGATCGGTCTTGAAGTCGACCACCGTGTAGGCACCGTCGGGAGCCTTGAGAACCAGGTCGACGGTCCCACTGATGCCGGCGACCGGCTCGGATTCGTCAATGCCCGTGGGTGGCAAGAGAATCGGGAGTTCACGCGCCACCACCGTGGTCGGTGCCGAGAGCAGTCGCTCGAGCAGCTGACCCGATTGAAGCCGAGCCAGGACCTCCGCCAACTCCTTTCTCCCCGCCTCGAGGTCGGCACCGGACAGGAGACTCGCGAGATACCGTTCCGCTCTCCCGGACTGGACACGGCGTTCCTCTTCGAGGTCGGCGTCGAGGTTCCAGGACTCGAGGGCACGATGGACGGCTTTGCCGATCGCGAGCGCGGCGGCGCGGGAGTAGGGAGGCGGCTTGCCGTCGGGCGATTCGAGCTGCCGCTTGTCGTCGAAGCCGAGTGACGCGGTGGCCAGAAAGGGCCTTTGCTGTCGCCGCCCGGCTGCCTCGCGGTCGGCGGTGAGCTGCTTCGACGTCTCCGCGACTCTGGCTGGCGAGGGCAACGCGCCGGTGGTTGCGGGCGGTGCGGTCGGCTCGCTCGCCCGGGACAGGCCGGGGAACTTCCAACAGACGCCGGCCGCGTCGAGCAGGCCCTCGGGTCGCTGAGTGGCGTCCCGGGCGAGCTCCGTCAGCGAGTCCGGTTGTCCATCGCGGTGACTCAAGAGCTCGACGTAGGTCGGTGCTCCGCCTCGGGACCTGGTGGGCGTCTCGGGCCAGTTGCCCAGCATGACGATGCGCCTTTTTGCCCGGGTCATGGCCACGTAGAGCGTTCGGACCTGCTCGGCGGCCGACACGCGCTCGCGATGGCGCTCGACCGAATCGAAGCCGAGGGTCTGGGCGTCGAAAAGCACGTACTCGAGCTGCTGGAAGCCGTCCCAGCGGCGGTCCGAGTCGAACTCGCTGCGCTCGGAGGACCGGCCGCGGGCGTGAAGCTGGGCCAGATAGACGTGACCGAACTCGAGTCCCTTGGCCTTGTGAATAGTCATCACCTGTACCGCGTCTTCGGCGGCGTCCTGAGGCAGAGCCTCCTCGGCGTCGAGAGCCATCGACACGCTGCGCCGCAGTGCGCGCAGCACCGCTCGGACGTCGCCGCCGCGCGTTTCGAGCCCGGTTTCGATCGAGCGAAACAAGCGCTCGAGGTTGGCCACCCGGTAGCGCCCGAGATAGCGGGCGCCTTCGATGGCTTCGCTCAGAAACGCCCAGCGCAGATGCTCCATGAACCGGTCGGCGGGCTCGTTCTTGAACGATCTGCGCAGCGCGGCGAGAGCGCGAAGGGAGTGGAGCAGGAGACGGTCCCAACCGCGGATTCGATCGATTCCCGGTACCTCGGGGGTGACGCTCGCCGCTTCTTCGACGACCGCCTCGATCTGCGCCAAAGTGTCTGAGCGAGCTTCGCCGTCGAGCTCGGTCAGCAGGCGCGGAAAGCCACGGGACCAGAGCGGGATGAGCGCGGCGTCGGGGACTCCGACGATGGGCGAGCGCAGCCAGGTCAAGAGCGCAACGTGATCTGCCGGAGAGACGACACACCGAATCAAAGCCGAGGCGTCGATTACCTCTCTGCGCCGGAAGTACTGTTTGTCGCTGGTGACGATAAAGGGGACTCCGGCGTCCCGGAAGCCGTCGAGGTAGGTGTCGAGCCGGCTGGCGTTGCGCATCAGGAGCGCGCACTCCTTCCAGCGAGTGCCGGCCGCGTGGAGCCTGCGAATATCCCGAGCAATGGCGCGTGCCTCGATCTCCGCGGCCTCGGCGTGGCGTGTCTTTGCTTTCCAATCGGGGTGCCACGAAACCCAGTATTCGACCGGAGACCAGGGTTGCTCCGGATTCGCTGCCTGCAGATCGGCATCAGCTGCTTCGGTCGCTGCTACGAGCGGTTCGAAGGCTGGCTGCAGACCGTCTTCCTCGGTCATGACCGGTGACACCGCTCGTTCCACCTCGGCCAGAACCACCGAGTGGGATCGGAAGTTCTGGACCAGCGAGTAGCGCTCGCCGCCCGCTCGAAGCGCCATGCCGACCAGACGGTTGTAGGACTCCAGGTCGGCGTTGCGCCAGCCGTAGATCGACTGTTTCGGATCGCCGACGATGAACAGGCCGGGGGCCGGTCGAGAGCCGGGCTCGGCCGCCTCGGCGCCGTTCGTCGCTGCCTTTTGTTTGGGCAAAGCCAGCAGCTCGACGATGTCGCACTGCAGCCTGTCGGTGTCCTGAAACTCGTCGACCAGCAATTGGCGAATCCCTCTTCGCTCGCGCTCGAGGATCCGGCGATGTTCACGCAAGAGATGCCAGGCCTCGCGAAGCAGCGCCTGGAAGGTCACCACGCCACTCGCTCGAGCTTCCCGCTCGACCTCTTGAAGGAGCGGCAGGATGGCTCGTCGCGCCGCGTCGAGAAACTCGGGGCGGGCACTGCGCAGATACGAGATTCGCGGAACCAACCGCGCCGCGATATCGGCCAGCTCGCTCGTGCGTTCCCCCAGGGTCGCCTGCTCGCCCTTGCCGAACCTGCCCTTGCCCCATTGCTTGAAGTGCTTCCAGGCCGAGTCGACCCAGGTCGAGCGCAGGGCGGCGCAGATGGCGCGAGCCCCGTCCAGCCCGGTGACGCCCTCCTTTTCGGCCTGTTGCAGCAGGGCCACGGACATCTCCAGAGCCTTCTCGACCCGGGCGGGGTTGGTGGTGCGCTTGATGTGCGAGAGGTCACCGCCGGCGACATCGAGGAGGCGTTCGAAATCCTCCAGAAGCTCTCTCGAGACGCCGTCAACCAGCTCGGGATGGAAGGGATCGGTCTCGAGCCCCGCCGCGGGAACGCCTTCGAGGATGAAGGCCCACAGAGCATCGACGATTGCCTGTGGACTCTTGCCGTAGGCGGCGAGCTCGAGCAGCGGTGAATCACCACTCTCTCCGGGCTCGGCTTCGAAACCGGCTTCCATGTACGCACGTTTGATCCGGCTTTCGACTACCGAGCGCACGATCTCTTCGGTGCGCTCGCCGCGAGCATCGATGGTGAAGTCCGGGTGGAGGCCCGCCTCTAACGGGTGACGGCGCAGAAGTGCGTGGCAAAAGGCGTGGATCGTACTGGCGGTCAGACGATCCAGTTGTCCGAGCAGTGCGCGCGCCCGCTCCGAGAGCAGCTTGGCGTCGGGCGCTCCCGCGATGAGCCCGGGGTCGAAGCCCGCCCAGACCGTTTTTCCGGTCGCGATGTCGGCCAGGCGCTCGGCGACGCGACTCGCCATCTCGGCGGCCGCGGCCTCGGTGAAGGTGATCGCGACGATGCCTTCGAGCGCCCTGGCCGCTATGGTCTCCTCCGGTGGAACGAGCTGCTCCGGCGGAAAGGACTTGCCCTTCCTCTTCAGCTTCTCCGTTTGCTGCACCTCGAGCTCGGCACGGGCCTCCTCCCAGCCGGGTCCCAGCGCCCAGGACAGGATTCGCGCCACCAGGATCGTGGTCTTGCCCGTGCCGGCGCCCGCTTCGACAATCACCGGCCGATCGAATACGGCCTGCGATGCGCTACGGGCCTCGGCGTCACCACGAACCAGAGACGCCAGTTCGCTCATTCGGCTTCCGCCTCATCCGGAGCGAAGGCGTCCCTGTCCGGTAGATACCAAGTGCGCACGACCGCCGCCTCGGGTGTCTCTTCCGGTGTGGGCCGATGCCGCGGATGGCGGGATTCCGTCCAGCTCCGGAGACGCCCGCGCGCACCGGAGTCGCCCCGCAAACAGGCCTCGGCGACGGCGCAGTAGCTGCACGTCACCGGCTCGGCATTCTGATGGTGTTGAACCAGCCGCGGGAAGAAAGCCCCGCGTTGCCAGGCGAGCAGGGTCGCGCCGACGGCGCGGTCCAGCAGACCCCCGATCTCGCGGTCGTTGGCGCGGACCATGACCTCGCGATCGCGGTCCGGATCCAGCGCCGGGCTCAAGAAGGCATAGCGGCCGACGTCTTGGTCTCCGCCGCCGGCGCGCGCATAGAGCGCCGCCTGCAGACGCTCGCCCGCGGCGATCGCTTCGACCAGGAGCTGCCGGTCCTTTCTGCGGTACATCGAGTCGCCGCCGAGGCCTTTGCCGGTCTTGTAGTCGGTGAAGATCAAGCGGTCCTCATTGCGGTCGACGCGATCGGCTTTGAAGCCGATCGTCGCCGGCGGGTCCGCCCAGGCGACTTGGCCGTACTCCTCGCTGGCCAGGACCTCGAATCGGCTTTGGCCTTGGATCCAATCGAGGGCACGTGCGGACTCGAGATGTTGGCGGCAGACGCCCGCGAGCACGCGGTCGAACCCGGGCAGGGTGATTCCTTCCTCGAAGGCCACGGCGCGCGCGCTGGCCTCGAGGATGCGCTCGAACTCCTTGGGCTCGGGCCACGGGATTGTGCCGCCGGCGGCCTCGCGCGCGCGGGCCAGATCCGTGATCGGGTTCTCTAGAGCGGCGTTGACGATTGACTCGAGGACCCGATGCACCAGGTTGCCGATGAGCAGCGGATTGACTCCGGGCAGGACGTCGAGAGGGTCGGGGAGCGGCTCGACCCGGAGAACCCGCTCTACGAACGTGCGCCAGGGGCAGCGAGCCACAGACTCCAGGGTGGTCACGAACAGGCGCTCGCGTCGTCGCGGGTCGGCCTCTTCCGAGGGCGGACCGACGAAACCGAAATAGGGTCCCAGGCCGGCGAAGGTGAGCTCCCCGGACTCTGAGCCGCGGACCGGGTCGAGCTCGGCGAGGATCCGCAGGCGGATCGAGGCCAGCGACTTTGCACCTTGCTCCGCCGCGCCATCCGGGAACCGTTCGCGAGCCTCTCGCTCGGCGACCTCGAGGACGCCGGCGAACTGCTCGCGCGAGCCGAAGATCCCGACCACCGTCGCGGTTTCGACGGCGGGTCGGAGGTCGACTCGCCGCGCCACAGCGGTCGCCACCTCGGGCTCCGAGAAGAGCGGTGCCGCTGAGACGGGGGTCTTCCAGCCTTCGTCGGGAGACGGGTGTGACCAGCGCAGCCGTTCGACCAGTGGCGAGGGGGTTCGGAAGACGTGGTCGTCGTCGACCTCGAGCCAGGAAACGACTACGTTGGGGCTTGCCGACATGAGCTGTGCAAACAGATAGCGCTCTTCGTCGAAGCCGCGGAGCTTGCGATGGAGGTCGGGCAGGACGCCGAAGCCGCGGCGAGAGATCACCTCACGGAGACGATCCGGGAGCAAGGGGTCTTCCTGGATGACTCGCGGAAAGACACCCCTGTTGAGACCGAGGAGAAACAGGTGCTCGAAGGTGCGCGAACGCGCTTCGACCACGTCCAGGACCTGAGCTCCGCCCCCCCGACCCCCGAGGTCGGTGGCGCCGAAATCCTCGAAGCGGTAAGAGAGCAAACTCGCGAACTCCTGAAAGTCGAGCTCGACGCCGCCGGGCATACCCTGCGACCAGATGTGAAGCTCGGAGCTGAAGTTATTCGAGAGCTCGGATTTCGGATCCCAGCCCAGAAAGTTCTCGACCAGCCTTTGGAGGCCGTGAAGGTGCTCTGCCAAGGTCGTGGCCGCGTTCCAGCGCATCAGGTGCTCTTCGAGCCTCCTGGCGTCGTCGGTGGCGGCCTCGACCAGCTCGACCGCCAGGTAGCGATGAGTTGCCCGAGGCTCGCCGTCGCCGGCCTCGAAACCACCTCGAACCGGCAGTCGCAGCCCCTCGCCACCGCTCGCGCCCACGAATCGCCGTACGTCCAGATTGGCCGCTTCGACCAGCCGGGCGATGCCCAGCGCATGGAAACCGAGCTCCAGATCGTTGCGCAAGCCATGTCCGAGCCGGCGGGCGTCGAGCCAGCGG